>DASQHV010000124.1:0-24501 GCA_035631915.1 Candidatus Acidiferrales bacterium
ATCGACTTCCGCAGCGTGGCCAGCAGATCCTTCGCACGTTGGACGTCGGCCGGCGTCTGCGGACGCAACTCGGTCATCACCATGTGCGCGTCCATCCCCATGTGACCGCCCATCGCGTTTGGCGCCGACGCCATGTCGTGACCGGACATCGTACTCATGTCTTGCGCACTCATGTCGTGTGCGAATGCAGGGGCGCCCGATGCCATCGCCGACGCCATCAAAATCGCCACGCCCATCGCTGCATGCTTTCTCATGGTGTCCCCCGTCAACTATTCGCGGCCGTCGCGCAGGCGCACGTGACCAAGCGCCGGCAATTCGCGCCGCACCCGGTCCTGGTACTGAGGATCGATCGGCGCGATCACGACGCCTTCCTGGTCCGCCGCGCGCGCGAGCACGCGCCCCCACGGATCGACGATCATCGAATTGCCGTAGTCGCTGTAGCCGTAAACGTTTGGTCCGAACTGCGCCGGCGCGATCATATAAACCTGGTTCTCGATCGCGCGCGCCCGAATCAACGCCTCCCAATGCGCCTCGCCGGTCGGGAACGTGAAAGCGCTGGGCAGCATGACTATCCGCGCGCCTTTGAAAGTCAGGCGCCGGTACAATTCCGGAAAACGCAGGTCGTAGCAGATGCTGAGTCCGACCGCGCCGAGCTTGGTCTCGACGCAAACGACGTCGGCGCCGCTGAGCTTCGCGTCGGACTCGCGCGCCGTCACGCGGCCCGGCAGATCGACGTCGAACAAATGAATCTTCCGATAGACCGCGATTCGCGCGCCGTCGGGATCGAACAGCGCCGACGTGTTGTAGCATCGCGTCTCGCCCTCGACGCGCTCGGTGATCGATCCCGCGACCAGGTGCACGTGCAGCTCGCGGGCCAGCCGCGACATCAGCGTCAGCGTCTCGCCGTCCAGCGCCTCCGCCGCAGCCGCCTGCTCGGCCCGCTTGCCGCGCCAGTTGAAAACCTCGGGCAACGCGACCAGGTTGGCGCCGCGCGCCGCCGCCAGCCGGACCAGGCGCTCGGCGCGTTCCAAGTTGGCCGCCTTCTCGTTTGAGGCGCTCAATTGGATTGCAGCGGCAAGAAACGTCATCACGCGGTCACCTTGAGGGTTCTCTCGATCGACGACCGTATTATGGCGCGAACGCCCGGATCTGAGTAGCTCGATTCAACTGGTCAGTAGCGCGGCGTGGACGGGTCGGCGTCCAGCGACCACGCGTCGATTCCGCCAGTCAGATTCAGCACCCGCTCGAAGCCCGCCCGCGCGAGATACATCGCGACCTGCGCGCTGCGAACGCCGTGATGGCACACGACTACGGTCTCGCGATCGGGATCGAGTTCCGCAATCCGCGCCGGTATGTCGCCCATCGCAATGTGGCTTGCACGCGGGAACGGCGCGATCGCGATCTCGGCCGGCTCGCGCACGTCGAGCACGAACACGTCGTCCCCTCGGTCGAGTCGCACCTTCAACTCACGCGGCTCGATCGCACCGATCTCCGGCATCAGGGGTTGCGGGCCGGCGCCGCGCTACGGCCGCATGTCAGTCGAAAACAGCTCGACCTTCGAGAATGGCGGCAGTATCGGCAGCGGCACCGAGAAGGCGAACGTATCGGACTCGCCGGGCTGGATTGGCTCGAAGTGCGGTTTCTCGTTCAGAATCCTTCGCACGGACTCATCGTCGCCGAGACTCTCGGCCTTGTGATTGTAGAGGCTCTCGGCGTGCAGGATCTTGCCGTCGTTGTTCTCGAACGCGAAATTCAGGTGCACATAGTCGATCGGCCGCGCGCCGACATTGGTCATCGTTCCGGCCACCACCAGGTTAGGCGGCATGCAGCACGAGTGCATGATCGCGTCGCGCGTGATGTCGATTTTCAGGTCTTTGTTGTTGACGACTTCGGTCTTGGGATGATCGTAGCGCGCATGCATATCTGCTTCCTGCCGCGCCTTCTCGCTGTCTTTCACGTCGACGCGGGTGCCGGCCTGCGCGATGCCGACGACGCCGACGGTCAGAAGAGTTGCCAGTGCAATAAGCCTTTTCATGTCGCGACCCCCAAGGTGCGATCTTGGTAGCGCCCACGTTCAATGTCAATCTACAATTTGGGCGCGCCGAATGCCGCACACATTATGACAACTATCCCACCGGACCGCGACTTCATCGCGGCGGCGCTGGCCGAGGCGCGGCGCGCTGCGTCCGAGGGCGAGGTACCGGTCGGCGCGGTCGCGGTGCTCGACGGAACGATCGTAGCGTCGGCGCACAACCGGCCGATCGCGCTCGGCGATCCCACCGCACACGCGGAGATTCTGGCGCTGCGGGGCGCGGCGTCGGCGCTCAAGGCTTACCGGCTCGTCGACCTTTCAATATTCGTGACGCTGGAGCCGTGCGTGATGTGCGTTGGCGCGATGCTGAATGCGCGAGTCGCCAGAGTCGTGTACGGCGCGCGCGACGACAAGGCCGGCGCACTCGGCTCTGTCTATGATATCGGGCGGGACGGCCGCCTCAATCATCGTTTCGAAGTCGTGGGCGGCGTGATGGAATCCGAGTGTGCGGAATTGATGCGCGCGTTTTTCCGCGAGCGTCGCGACGCGGGCTAGCGGGCCGCAAAATCGAAGGGCGGGACGATGGGCAATTTCAGATTCTACCGGCGCGTTTCAATTTTTCCTGGACTCTCGGTCAACGTTTCGAAGTCGGGACCGAGCCTGACGGTCGGGATGCGCGGTGCGCACGTCACGGTTGGCCGCACCGGAATTCGCAGGACGGTCGGGATTCCCGGCACCGGCATCTACTATACGTCGCACACCGGCTATCACTCGGGCGCGCACTCCGCGCACGTGGACCAGCCGATCTCCGACCAACAGCAGTCGGCCGCGCATAGTATCGCTCAGTTCATTTTTTTGCTTGTCATCATCGGCGCGGCCGCGCTGCTGATTGCGATGGTCGGTTCGATCGCCGGCAACGGCGGCAATCGCTAGGCGACGGCCGTCATCCACCGCGTCCGCACAACCTCGCGCGGCCGGGACTGGCGGAGTAGTATTCGGCACCTTCGAGCCTTCGCGGCCCAGCCGTTGGGGAGTGAACTGGATGTCGAGCTCGTCCGAAACTCCGCCGCCCAATTCAACGCGCGAACTCGCGGCGATCATGTTCAGCGACATCGCCGGCTATACGCTGATCATGGGCCGCGACGAACGCCGCGCGCTGCAGGCTCTGAACGAGCATCGTGAACTATTGCGCGGTATCTTGCCGCGCTTCAACGGCAGGATGCTCGGTGAAATCGGCGACGGCACGCTCACCAGCTTCCACAGCGCCCTGGACGCCGTGAATTGCGCGCGCGAGGTGCAGGCCAAGCTGCAAGACGACGCCGACCTGAAGCTGCGAATCGGAATTCACGTCGGCGACGTGGTGTTTGCGAACGACACTGTGCTCGGCGACGGCGTCAACGTCGCGTCGCGGATTCATGCGCTCGCCCAGCCCGGCGGTATCTGCATTTCGGAGCGCGTTTACGACGAGATTCGCAACAAGCCCGAGATCCGGGTGAAGGATCTCGGCGCGCAGCAGCTCAAGAACGTCGAGCGTCCGATTCGAGCTTATGCCCTGGCGTTGCCGGGCGATGCGGACGCTCATGCGCTGTCGGCGATACGGAGCGAGGCCGAGAGCACAACGCGGGCAACGCGACTCGCGGTCATTGCAGGCGTCGGTGTGCTGCTGCTGGCGGCAGTCGCCTACTGGGGCGCGAGCGGGAAGCGCTCGGTACGCGGCGCAAGCTCGCAGCTCGCAGCCGGCGCAAAGATTCACTCTCTTGCCGTCCTTCCATTGGAAAATCTTTCGGGCGATCCCGGCCAGGAATATTTTGCCGACGGGATGACCGAGGAGCTGACAACTCAGTTGGCGAAGATCAACGCGCTGCGCGTGATTTCGCACACGTCCGTGATGCAGTACAAGGGCGAGCGCCGCAAATCGTTGCCGGATATCGCCAAGGCGCTCAACGTCGACGCGGTCGTCGAAGGCTCGGTTCTGCGCGTCGGCGACAAGGTGCGGATCAACGCGCAGTTGGTCGACGCACGCGCCGACAAGCATCTCTGGGCGCAGAGCTATGAGCGCGATTCGCGCGACGTGCTGGCCCTGCAAGACGATCTTGCCTCGGCGATAGCGCGCGAAATCGACATCCACGTGACTCCACCAGAGCGAGCGAAGCTGGGCGATGCCCGTGCGGTCAACCCTGCCGCGCACGAAGCATATTTGAAAGGCATCTATTACTGGCATCTATGGAACGAAGAGGGTTGGAAAAAGTCGGTCGATTATTTGGAGCAGGCAGTAAAGGCGGATCCAAGCTTTGCTGCCGCCCACGCCGCCTTGGCTCGTACCTATGCGGATTCGGCTGAGACCTGGGTCTCTGCGGCTCAGGCGATGCCGAAAGCCAAAGCCGCGGCCGACAGGGCGCTTGAATTGGATTCCGCAAACCCCGAGGCGCGCACCGTGCTTGGGGTCATCAAATACGAGTATGACTACGACTGGGCGGGCGCCGAACGTGATTTCCAACGTGCGATCGCCGACAATCCCGGCTATCCCGAGGCGCACCATCACTACGGCTATTTGTTGAACCTGGAGGGGCGCATCGATGAGAGCCTGGCTCAGTACGAGAAAGCCCGCGAACTCGATCCGCTTTCGTTCGCAATCGCCGGCGATATGAGTGCCGCGATGGCGAAGCGCGCGGGGCCTGAAAAGGTGCTCGAACACATGCATAAGCTGGTGGATATGGATCCCAACAACTGGGAGGGTCATTTCTGGCTTGGCCTTGCGTACATCGGGAACGGACAGACACCGGAGGGTATCGCCGAGTTTGAAAAGGTCAAAGAGGAGCTCGACATTCCATACTCCGCGGGCTGGCTCGGCTATTGGTACGCGGTAACGGGAGATCGCGTCCGCGCGCAGAAGATGCTTGACGAACTTCACAAACAATCGAAGGTGAGATTCGTCGCCCCCTGGTACTTCGGCGAGGTTTACCTCGGGCTTGGAGACAAGGATCGGGCAATCGAGCAGTTCGTTAAGTCATACGAAGAGCGGTCGACTCGCTGGTTGATGACTCTCAAAAGCCCGATGTACGACCCGCTCCGCGCCGATCCGCGCTTCATCGCATTGTTGAAGAAAATCCACCTCGACACGTGACGCACGCGGGGGCGGCGCACACTTCGTTTGTGGAGCATCGTCGTGTTACATATTGACGGATGACCACCGCCGAAACCTTCGTCGTCGATTGCGACTCGCACGTGATGGAGCCGCCCGACCTCTGGGAAAAATACCTCGAGCCCAAATTTCGCGACCGCGCCATCCGGATTGCCAAGGATCCCAACGACGGATTCGAAGTTCTGTTCATCGACAATCAGCCGCTGCTGAAGGGAGTGCTCGCCGGCCTGGGCGGCGCCAACGTGCCGCGCCAGGAACTCTTCGTTCCCGGCCGCATGACTTATCTCGACGGATGTCCGCCCGCGAGCTATCTACCCGCTGACCGGGTCAAGATGCTCGACGAGTGGGGCGTCAACGCGGGCGTGCTGTTCCCCACTGTCGGGATTCTGTGGGACGTCGCGGACAACGAACTCGCCGCCGCGTACGCACGCGCCTACAACAACTGGATTCACGATTTCGCCGGCGCCGCGCGCGGCCGCGTGATTCCAATCGCGCACATCGCGCTGCAGGACGTCGAGTCGGCGATGGCCGAGCTCAAGCGATGCATCAAGCTCGGCTTCAAGGGGATTTTTCTCGCGCCGGAAACAGTCGGCGGCCGCCGCTTCTCCCATCCTGACTTCGACCCAATCTGGCGCGAATGCGAGGACGCTGGAATTCCCGCGTGCCTGCACGTGATCGTCCGCTTCAATCGTGCGCCTGGAATCATCGGCCAGTTCTATCAACCCGGCGAGTTCCGCACCGTGTTCGGCTTCGCGCTCGGCGGATTTGCGCAGGTGGTGCCGGCCGCGATGACGATGGTCGCGGACGGGCTGTTCGATCGCTTCCCGCGGCTCAAGGTCCTGTGCGTCGAGGCCGGCTGCGGCTGGGCGCCTTACATCATGGATCGCATGGATCAGAAGTACGGACTGCTCGGATGGACCTACCCGACCAAGCTGAAACCGTCCGACTATTTCCGGCGCAACATCTGGGTGGTTGCGGAACCCGAGGAGCGCACTATCGGCGCCGTGATGGATCTGCTGGGCGAGGAGCGCGTGCTGTGGGGCTCGGATTTTCCGCACGTCGATTCGACGCTCGAGGCGCCGCATCTGATTCGCCGCTCGATTGCCAATCTGAACGCCGGGCGTCAGCGCAAACTGCTCGGCGAGAACGCACGCAGCGTCTTCCCGATTTGAACGAATCTCGAATCGCGGTGAGGGGCAGGGTGATCAATCCAGATGCCGAGTAACAAGGCCAAGGAAAACAAGGCGCTGGTCGCGACCTGCGTCGCGTGCAACAAACCCGTCTCGACCGAAAGCGCGGTCGCGATGACCGGCGTCGAAGACGGACATCCGCGGCAATTCACCGTGTGTATCGCGTGTGCAAACGGCGGATGGCGCCCGCCGGGATTCGCGGGACTCTACGCCGCTCGCCGCGCCTGAACGCGCGGACCTCTCAGCCAGATCTTCTCAAAAGTGGTACAGGCGCTTTGCGTCGGCGCGCAGCTCCGTGCGGAAGTCCGGATGCGCGATCGCGACCAGTTCGTTGATCCGCTCCCGAATCGACTTGCCCTTCAGCGTCGCGATGCCGTACTCCGTGACCACGTAGTGCACGAACGCGCGCGGCGACGTGACGACACTGCCCGGCTCGAGCACCGGCATGATTCGCGACACCAACTTGCCCTTCACCATCGACGTCGACGGCGTCACGATCACCGTCGTGCCGCCCGCGAGGCTCGCCGCCACGACGAACGCCGTCTGACCGCCGGTGCCGGTGTACATCAGCGGCCCGATCGACTCGCCGTTGACCTGGCCGGTCACGTCCACCGCCATCGCATTGTTGACCGAGATGAGGCCGGTCTCCTGCGCCACGAAGCGGATGTCGTCGGTGGTGTTGAAGTCGAACAGCGCAAAGTTCGGATTGCCGTCGATAAAATCAAGCTGCTCGCGCGGCGTCAGCGGCGCGATCCCCGACCCGACGACCAGCCCCGGGAACAGCGTTTTGTGCTTCCCGGTCAGCACGCCTTCCTGCACCAGCGGCGCGGTGTGCAGCGGGATGATTTCGGTCTGCATCCCAAGCTCATGATGGTCGTGCAGATGCTGACACATCATGCCGGACATCGAGCCGACGCCGATTTGCAGCGTCGCGCGGTCGGGGATTAGTTCCTTCGCGACCGTTCCGCACACGGTCGCGATATTGCGCGCTTCCTCGGCGTTCGGCTGCGGCAGGACGATCTGCGGCAGTTCCATCGTGCGCTCGACAAAGTAGTCGATCTCGGAAATGTGAATCGAGTTGTCGCCGCCGACCCGAATCGAGTTCTTGTCGATCTCGGCGATCACCAGTTTGGCGTTGCGCGCCAGCAGCTTCGACATGATCTGCGCTTCGCCGAAGTTGCAGTAGCCGTGCTCGTCGGGCGGCGACACAACCATCACGTAGACGTTGAAATTTTCGAGCGAGGGCGGCAGATGCCCCGCGCGGTAGTACATGATCGGCGTGAACTCGGCGGCGCCGCGATGGTAGATCTCGCGGTCGTACGCCGACAGGTACATCGACTCGAGCCGGAAACGCTCGCCGAGTCCCGGCAAGTCCCAGTTGATCGGCGAGGCGCCGTGATTGAGCACGACGTTCTCGAGTTCCATCAGGCGGCCGGCCAACGCGGGGCACAGCTGGAACGGCGTCATTTGAGCGATCGAAAGCGCGACGCGGTCGCCCGACTTGATGTGCGCGACGGCCTCTTCGGCGCTGACCAGTCGCGCGCCGAGTTGCGCACGCCAATCGCCCGCGGGCGAAGGCCCTCGATGCTGACCCGGTGCGGTAGCCATCAGGCGGCGGCGGCGAGGTTGGTGTCGATTCCCATTTCCTGCATCATCGCCGTCGTCCGCGGGTTCAGCAGTCCAACCTTCTTCATGTTGGTGACGACGGTCTGATGCATCTCGCGACGGAACAGCTTGCGGAACAGGGCGTATTCGCTGCCGCGCGCGATTTCCTTGCGCGCCTTGCGGATGCTCTCGATTTCCGCCGCGTTCATCCCAAACGCTTCGTACGCTTCCTGCGGGAACTGACCCTTCATGATGAGGATCAGCGCCTCGTGCGTGAAGTCTTCGAGCTCGTGCATGTCGCCCGCGTTGAGTCCGCGAATCTCGTCAGGGAGGCTCAGGATCGAAAATCCCATGTGGCGCGATTCGTCGGCGAGGATGCGCTTGCAGATGTCGCGCAGCAGCGGATCTTTGGCCGACTCCATCAGCATCCGGAACAGCGACACGGCAAACGTCTCGGCCAGCAGTTGCAGGCCGACCGTTTTGATGAACCACTTGCCCTGGCCCAGGATGTAGTCGAAGAGGGTCTTGATGTTGCCGGTGATCGGATAGACGCGGCCGTCGCACTTCTCCAGCAGGTAACGGCTCAGCACTTCGGCATGCCGCGCCTCGTCGACGACCTGCGTGGCCTGAAAAAACTTGGCGTCGTTGCCCGGCACCATATCGACCAGCTGACTGCACGCGAGCATCGCACCTTCCTCACCGTGCAGCAGTTGCGACAATCGCCAGCATGAGAACTCGACGTTGAGGCGCTGGAAGTCGCGCGGCGCGAGCCGGTTGAGCGTCGGGGTGCCGTGACCGTCGACCAGCTCGTCGGCGAAGATGCCGCGCTCGAGGTCGAGGTCGGTGGACCAATCGATGTCGCTTGAAGCATTCCACTGATCGCGCTTGGCGTTTTCGTAGAGGCGGCGCAGGTCGGGCGCCTCAACGGCGTACGAGCGCTGAAAGCAGGTATCGAATGAAGTTGAGATCTTGTCGGACGTCGGTGCCGATGCCATCAGTCGTACTCCCTCGCGCCGAAAATGAGTTCCACTGCCAAGCTACCAAATTCGCGCCGCGACCGGAACCGCTGCGCCAGCGTACTCTCGACTAGCCGGCCTGGAGCTCGTAGTGCCTGATTTCGATCAGATGTTTGCTCGGATCGAAGAAATAGAGCGCCTTGCCCATCCCCCGCGCGGCCGACTCGTCGCCGGGTCCGCGCATATTGCCGACCGCGTGAAAGGAATCGCCGTACGGGATGCCGCGGTCGATCACTCTGCTAAAGACCTGGTCGAATTCCTTGCGCGACATCGCGAAGGCAAGATGCTCGCCGCCTTTTGTGCCCCATGGCGCGAGTTGCAGCGTGAGTTCAGGCGTGACGCGGATAATGGAAAAAGGATCGCGCTCGCCGTCGTGCTTGAGGCCCAGGACACCGACGTAAAAGTCGATGCTTTGCGCGACATCGTTCACGGCCAGAATGATGTGGTCGAGTTGAATAGCCATCGCGGGCGCCTCCCGGAATTGCCACTTGCAACTGTGAAGCGGCAACCACTCTCGCAGCGCGACACGCGAAACTCAATCGAGCGTCGCGCAGCGCATCCGGCAGATGCGTGCGGCGCGCTTCAAAACCCGACTCGCAATCGCTAGTCGGTGGGTCCCTTGCTCTGGACGAAGATACTGCCCTTCTTTCCGACTCGGACACAGGTGGCCTGGCCGGCATACTCCGGGTCGCAGATCGACTTCTCGAAAGCGGGGCATTTGTAGAGACCAGTTTCGAGTTGCTTGCACTGGTCGAGATAGATGTGCAGCTCCGAGTTCGCCAGATCAGACTGCGCCGGTACCGGCGGCAGCGTCGGCTCCGCCGGAGAGGAGGAGCATCCGGCAAGCGCCAACAGCCCGAGCAGCGCGATCGCCGCACTCGCCGCCGTCACGGTCCTGGCAGCCCGCGAGCCAAAGTTTCGATATGCCATCGAACGACCTCCAGATCGTTTTGCCCTTCGGCCCGAGACTTCCGTGTCGAAGCGTGCCCAACACTCCCACCGACGCCGGGCGATTTGCAACCTCAAAGTTGAACCGCAAATCGGTGGATCGGGAGCTGTTCGGCCAAACCTCGCACCCGCGGCGCGCACTCAACTTGACTGATCGGGCGCAAACATAAATGCTCGGTGCTCGCGGAGAGGTTCGGGAGTTTGGTTTAACCGGCCTGACTCGAAATCAGGTGAGCCTAACGGCTCCGGGGGTTCGAATCCCTCCCTCTCCGCCACACAGCTTGGCATGTTTTCCTACACCATGGAGAAGCGACGAAATCGGCGCGTGGGGCGCGAATAACGCGCGGCCGTGGAAGCGGAGACTGCCCATGGGCGCGCAGAATGCCGATTCAGCACGATTTGTCTCTGTTGCGATGGAGTTCGGTGCCACGAGGAGATCGCGGCCGAACCCTTGATCGCGTCGAATTGTCTAATCGGAAAGGAGCCTCTGCTGCGCATCCCAATCGAGCGGGAAACAAGCGTGACCCTTCAAGCGCTCGGCAGAAAGGCTCACGGACTGTCGCCCCGCACAGATCGATTCAACTATCGCCGGCGCCAGGAGTCCGAGCGGGACCACATGGCGTACGTAGCTATCGCTCAGACCTTCTCTGTCCGCGATCTGTTTGGTTGATACGGCTCTTCCGGACGCCAGCTCAGAAAACCACAGATAGCCACGTGCCAACGCTCGAAGCAGAGCGGGGTCCGTCCGGGAAGCTGTGACCGCTTCTCCCAGGATCACCAAGCGAGTCTCGACGCCACGCCGTCTCAACTGCATTGGGACCGAACGGGTCATTTCTGCGCTCCGCGGCCAGCTCGCGCAGCCGCTGCCGCAGCAGCGAGTCGTCCGGCCGCCGCGGTCGATAGTTCATGCTCGAGCGATTGAGCCCGACCAGCCTGCAGGCGCGCACCTGGCTCAGCCCGTGCTGCTCGACCAATCGAGCAACCGCCGCCTTCCGCGCCACAGGCTTCAAACGTTTTTCCCGAGCAGGTCCTTCAGTGCCGCGTTGTCCAGCATCGACTCCGCCAGCAGCTTCTTCAGGCGCCGGTTCTCGTCCTCCAGCGACCGAAGGCGGCGCGCCTCGGATACGTCGAGCCCGCCGTACTTCGCTTTCCACTTGTAAAAGGTCGCGCTCGAGATCCCGTGGCGGCGGCAGACCTCCTCGGTCTTCGCTCCCGCCTCATGCTCGCGCAACACCCCGATGATCTGCTCCTCGCTGAATCGGCTGCTTTTCATTGTCCGTCTCCTTTCAGTCGACGGACTCTGCCTCAAAACTGCTGGGCGTTAGGGGAGCAGGCCACTGATCACGCGGTCGGATAGCGGGCCGAGTTCACTGATCCTCAGGCGCTCTCTGATCGGCAATGGACCTCGCGGCCGCTCCATTTCGAAGCTTGAACTGGCTTGAGTCAGTTCACGTTCGTGTACTGGTTCACGCCCGGAATGTCGCCCGTGTCGCGTCCGCGCAATTCGATGACATTGCGGTCCGGATCGCGCACGAACAGCGAGACCCCGCCATCGTCACCGAATTTCGACGGGCCTTGCGTGATCGTGATGTTCGCCGCCTTGAGAGCGGCCATCGTATCGTTGATTGACGCGACCCTGAGCGCGGCGTGGGTATAGCCTGTGTATTTTTCGCCTAGGTCCATCAGGATGTTCTTTTCCGGATCGCCTGCATCAGCGTTGAGGATGAGGTTGATCTCCACGCCGTGCTCATTGCGGATGATCGCCACCGGGTCGAAAGTGACGCGTACGGCGAGCTTGAACCCAAGCACCTGGTAGAAAGCGAGCGCGCGATCGAGATCGCGCACCCGAATGCCGATGTGATCGATCTTTTCGATGTTGATGCCGCTCATGGGTTTCTCCAGCGTTCTCTTATCGTTCGCGCGGGCGCCATCCCGGATAGGAGCCTAAGCTTGAATCTCTCCTAGCGATTCGTGGTCGGTGGACTCAGCGCCTGGTGCGTCCTATCCTTCACGTTACACGGAAGGCGGCTGTATCGGCAGAGCATTTTCGTCAGCAGACTGAATTGCCGGAATGAAGCCAAGACGTTTCCCTGTTGTTCGAAACAAATTCCCTGTTCCGCCGAAATCAATCGCTGTTCCGGCTTTAGTATTCCCTGTTCCCTTGAGTAGGGAATTTCGGACAAAACCGTAGAGGAAGACCTAGCTTTTTCGGGCTTTAGTGGGACCGGAGAAGCCTGAAATTGCGGTAATTCCCTGTATTTTCCCTGATGATCAGGGAATCTGACCGCAGAGAGCCGTTCGCATCAGACTGGCTCATCCGCCACACAGTCTTCGCGTTCAGAGACTCTCCGCGAAATTCGCTGAAAATCCACTTTTCTGCGCTTCAAGGTCCTCGAGCGACGCTCGTCTTGACCGACTTGAATCTGATTGACCCCGACTCCGATCACTCAATCGAACATCAGTACCGTGCGAGCGACTTCACCACGCTTCATCGCAGCAAACGCGTCGTTGACGTTCTCGATCTTCGCGCGCTTGCTGACCATTTCGTCGAGATTGAGGCGCCCCTGCAGATAAAAATCTATGTAGCGGGGCATATCGATGCGGAAGCGATTGCTCCCCATGTTTGAGCCCTTCAAGGTTCGCTCGGTTAGCAGCCGCGGCCCGTCGATTTCCACCTTCTGCCCGACCGGGATCATGCCGATGATGACCGCAGTGCCTCCCGCCTTGGTCGAATCGAAACATTGCTCGGCAAGTTTCTTCAGTCCGACCGCCTCGAACGCGTAGTCCACACCGCCGCCGGTCATGGTGCGGATTTCCTTGACCGCGTCGGTGTGCGACGCGTCGATGGTGTCGGTCGCGCCGAAGCGTTTGGCCATCGCGAGCTTGTTCTCGAACTGATCGACCGCGATGATTCTGCGCGCGCCTCCGATCCGCGCGCCCTGGATCGCCGAGATACCCACGCCGCCGCATCCGAAGACCGCCACCGTGCAGCCCGGTTCGATCTTGGCGGTATTAAGCACCGCACCGACGCCCGTGGTAACGCCGCATCCGATTAGCGCCGCGCGATCGAGCGGCATCTCGTCGATGATCTTCACCAGGGCGTTCTCGTGCACCAACATTTTTTCCGCGTAGGTCGAGAGATCGGCGAACTGGCGCACCGGACTGCCGTTTTGCGACAGCCGCGGTTTGGCATCCTTGGGCCGCTGCGTCGCCTCACGATTCGAACATCGATTGGGATGCCCCGACATGCATTCCTCGCAGTACCCGCAAAACACCGACGGACATGAGATGACGTGGTCGCCCGGCTTGAGATAGGTGACGGACTTGCCGACCTTCTCGACGACGCCGGCAGCCTCATGCCCGAGGATCGCAGGCGCCGGATGAGGATAGAGCCCCTCAACGAAATGCAGATCGCTGTGGCAGACGCCGGTTGCGGCGGTGCGCACCAGGACCTCGTGATCCTGCGGATCGTCAATATCGACCTGCTCGATCGTCAGCGGCTGATTGGGACCATGAAAAACAGCGGCCTTCATTGTGACTTCTCTCCTTTAATAACGATGCGTCAGCCGGATACCGATTCCTGCGCCGAGACTTACAACATCCGCGGCGGTTTAAGATCGACGCCCAGCGTCGACTTGAACGATTGGGACAGCCGCTCCACGGTCCACGGCCCTTCGCCCATCAGGACTCGCTCGGGCACAATGTGCGAGTAGCGCGTAACTCGGTAGCCCATCGCGCCGATCGCCTGTCCATTGACGTACTGGGCCTCGTCACTGGCAAGGAACACCACCACCGGCGCCACGTTGGCCGGATCCATGATTGAGTTGGCCGCCGCCGTGCTTTGACCAAAGTTCCCTCCCGGCATCCGACCTTGGGGAATGGAATCCGTCATTCGGGTCGCGGCGCCGGGCATGATCGCGTTGACCGTAATGTTGTACTTGGCCAGCGCCACGGCGCTGCTGTAGGTCAGCCCGAGAATCGCGGCCTTCGCCGCGGCGTAGTTGGGCTGCCCCGGAGCTCCCAATGCGGCGCCCGACGAAAAGTTGATGATCCGCCCCTGCTTGCGCTCGCGCATGTGCGCGGATGCCGGCCGGATAGTGCAGTAGTGGCCCTTGAGATGAACTCTGATCACCTCGTCCCATTCTTCTTCACTCATGTTGAAAATCATTCGATCGCGCAAGATGCCGGCCACGTTGACCAGGATGTCCAGCTTGCCGAATTCCCGAATCGCGTGATCGACGACGCCCTGTCCCCCGCTTACAGTTGCGATGTCCATGGCGTTGGCGACCGCGGTCCCGCCGCTGGCCTTGATCTCCGCCGCTACTTCATCGGCAGGCGTCGACGGTTCTTTTTTCCCGTCCACCGTCACGCCGAGGTCATTCACGACGACTGCAGCACCATGAGCCGCCATCGCCTTCGCGACGGCGCGACCGATTCCGCGCCCGCTCCCGGTTACGACCGCTACTTTTCCGTCGAGGATTCCCATGTTCAGACTCCTTTTGCAGCCATGCGTTCCCTCTAGCGCAAAGCGAAACAAAACGCATCCGCGTGATGGCAGCTATCAGTAGATGACTTTCTGCTCCATCAGGTTCGCGATTTCCGCGTCCGAGAGCCCCAGCAGTCCGCCGAAGATTTCGTGATTGTGTTGGCCGAGATCCGGCGGCATCGAGTAGTTGAGCTCGGCGACATTGCTCATCCGAACCGGCATGTTCGGCAGGATGCGCTCGCCCACTTCGCGATGGTTGATCTTGCGGAAAAATCCCCACTCCCAGAGATGCGGGTCGGCATCAATCTCCACGCTGTCGAGCACCGCCCCGGCTGCGACGCCCGCGCGCTGCAGCTCACTTGCCAGCGCGATGTGCTCGTGACCGCGCGTCCATCGCGCGAGATGAGAATCGAGCTCCTCGGAGTTACGCCAGCGCGAATACTGGTCGGCGAACTTTGCATCGCGAGTCCAGGCGGGATTTCCCATCGCGCGGCATAGTGCTTCCCATTCTGACTGCGAGCCGACCGCGATCGCGATCCACTTGTCCTCGCCGGCGCACGGATAGGTGTTGTGCGGCGCCATCCTGTCGTCACGATTGCCGCGCTGGCGTCGATCGCGGCCGTTGATCGCGTAGTCCATGTACCATTCCGGCATCTGGCCAATCACCGTCTCCCCCATGCTCGCGTCGATCCACTGCCCTTCACCGGTTCGATTGCGATGTCGCAGCGCCGCGAGGATGTGGAAGGTCACTGCGCTGGCGATTGCATAGTCAGGCCACGTGCCTCCCGTCTGGCGCGGTGGACCGCCCGGATAGCCCTGCGCGTCGAACATGCCGACGAAGCAGCACGCCATCGGCCCCCATCCGACCCATGACGCAGGTTCGAGGCCGGTCTTGCCGAGCAGCGAGACCGAGACCATTACGATGTCGGGCTTCACGGCGCGCACGCGTTCATAGGTGATGCCGAGCTTGTTGGCGGCAGGGGTGGGAAAGCATTCGAGCACGAGATCGCTCTTGCGAATGATCTCGTCGGCGAGCGCGCGGCCCTTGTCGGTCGCGAGGTTCAGCGTGATCGCTTTCTTGCCGTAGTTCAGCGCGTGGTAGTAGCCGCTGCGATTGGGTCCGGCGATGCGATCCGCCATCCCGGACGGATTGATGCGGCCGATATCGATGTAGACCTGCGACTCGATCTTGATCACCTCGGCGCCCATCGTCGCGAGCCATTGCGCGACTTGCGGCCCATTGATGATCCAACTGAAGTCGGCGACCCTGATTCCTTCGAGTGGAAGTCGGCTCATCGTCGATGCCCCTTCAGATCACGCCGGCGGCGCGCATCGCTTGTTGCTCTTCAAGCGAGTAGCCCAGCCGCCCGAGAATCTCCGCGTTGTGCTCGCCCAGAGTTGGCGCGCGTCGTGGCGTCGGCGGAGTGGCGGTCATCTGCACCAGGGAACGTGGATATTCGAAACGTCCGGCGATCGGGTGATCGATCTCGACGAACGCGTTGCGCGCGCGCAAATGCGGATGCTGCGCCGCCTGCGCCACCGTGAACACCGGGCCAATGGTCAGCCCGAGACGCTGCCCCTCGCTGACGAGGTATTCGGTGTCGTACTTCAGCAGCTCCTCGCGGATTGCCGGGCGCAACACGTCGTCGTTGGCTTGACGACCCGCCAGCTTGTCAAAAATTTCGCGCTCGAGCGCTGGCGGATTGTGCAGCAGCTTCTTGAGCGCCACATAATGGCTGTCCGCTGCCCACAGTGTGTAGATGTAACCGTCCTTGCAGGGCAGCGGTTCGAGGCCGACTGCGACATTGCCGCGCGTGCGGCTGAACGGGAGGCCCACATAGGTGTAAGCCGCCATCTCAATTTTCGAAGTGCTTGCGATCGCTTGCCAGCACGGCACGTCGATCCACTGGCCGACGCCGGTCGCCTCACGATGGAATATCGCGAACATCGACGCCGCTGCTGCTGCAGTCGCGCCCATCATTTCAGCCTGACGGCCGGGTGCGCGCAGCGGATTCTCGCGCTCGGCGTCATCCACCATCGTCGGCGTGTTGTATCCCGTCAGGCTCATCGCGAACTCAATGAGATCGCTTCCCTTCCAGTCACGATAGGGACCGATTTGGCCGAACGGCGTGATCGACGTGAGTATCAGGCGCGGATTGAGAACCTTCAGGGCGTCGAAGCCGAGGCCGATGCTGTCCAGGTATCCGGGCGGATGGTTTTCAATCAACACGTCGGCACGCGCGACGAGCGCGCGGAAGACCTCGGCGCCCGTTGGCGTTGCCGGATCGAGGGTAAGGCTCTTCTTGCTGGTGTTGAGATAGAGGAACGCGCCGCTCCTTTCCGGATGCGGGATGTCGCCGGGAAACGGCGGATGCGCGCGCATCTCGTCGCCGGCGCCGGGCGGTTCAATCTTGATGACCTCGGCGCCCATGTCGGCGAACATCTTCCCGCACATCGGTCCCGACACCATCTGCGCGAACTCTACTACGATCAGATCGTCGAGGGCTTTGCCGGCCAAGCGCGCACCTCCCGGGCAGGGAAGCGCGACTATAACCCACAATTCGCCGCCGCGAGAAATCCAACATACCGATCGGTTTGCGTTTTATCGCACGACGGATGGATACTGCCGGAATAACGTTTTCGTCCCGCGCAACCTTTCAAGTGAGGTTCTCGTCATGGCGGATTTCGACCTGATCGTAAAAAACGGAATGGTGGTCGACGGTACCCGTGCGCCGCGTTTTCGCAGCGACATCGGAATCAAAAACGGCAGGATCGCGAAGATCGGCCGCATCGCGGCGCATCAGGGGGCGAAGGTGGTCGACGCCGACGGACAGATCGTCGCGCCGGGCTTCATCGATCTGCACACCCACTACGACGCGCAAATCTTCTGGGATCCGTACCTCACGATCTCCGGCTATCACGGCATCACCTCTGTCGTGATCGGCAATTGCGGATTCGGCTTCGCGCCGGTGCGCCCCAAGGATGCCGAGCGCGCGATGCTCACGATGGTCCGCACCGAGGCGATTCCGCTCCGCGCGATGCAGGCTGCGATGCCGTTCGACTGGGAGAGTTATCCGCAGTTCATGGACAAGCTCGACCGCCTCCCGAAGGGCGTCAACCTGCTGCCCTACGTTCCGATGAATCCGGTGCTCGGCTACGTCATGGGAATCGAGGAGTCGAAGACGGGTCGCATGCCGACGGATGACGAGCACGCCGCGATGCGCCGCATTCTAAACGAGGCAATGGACGCGGGCGCGTGTGGATGGTCGGCGCAGCGGCTAATTCCGGGCGGTCCGAGCGCAGTGCAGCGCGACTTCGACGGCTCGCCGATGAATACCGACGTCATGCACGACGAGACCTGCCTCGAAATGGCGCGAGTGCTCGGCGAGCGCGGCGAAGGCTTCCAGGAACTCACGCTGGCGAGCTGGGATCCGAGGAAGGATTCCGAGCATTTCGAGAAGATCGCCGAAGTCAGCGGGCGTCCCATCATGTACGAGGCGCTGGTGACGAACGATCGCTTCCCGCATCGCCATCGCAACACGATGAAGTGGCTCGAGCGATGCCGTCAGAAGGGTCTGCCGGTCTACGGCCAGGGCACGACCACCGATGCCGGTCTCACTTTCACGTTCGAGGATTGGAACCTGTTTGACGATTCCGACGCCTGGCGCGAAGCCACCACGGGCACCGTTGCCGAACGCACCGAGAAACTCGGCGATCCGCGCCGCCGCGCCGCGCTCAAGGCGCAGATGCCGCGCGAGAGCCTGATCACAAATTACTTCGACGAGATCATCATCACCGAATGCCAAAATCCCGCGAACAAGAAGTTCGAGGGCATGACGCTGCGTCTGGCGGCGAAAGAGACCGGCAAGGACGCCGTCGACACCATGCTCGATATCGCAGTGTCGGAGAATCTCAAGACCGAGTTCTTCGCACCCGCAGTGAATTCGTCTGACCTGATGAAGGAGCTGCTCGACTATCCTTATATAACATTCGGCGTTTCCGACGGCGGCGCGCATACCAAGTTCCTCACTGCCGGGCGCTATCCAACCGAAGGACTCATCCGCTTCGTACGCGAGAAGCAGTGGCTGAGCCTGGAAGACATCCACTGGCGAATGTCGGGGTTGCCGGCGTTCTGCGCCGGATTCAAAGATCGCGGCTTCCTGCGTGAGGGCGCACCCGCCGATATCGTGATCTACAACCTCGAGCGATTGAAGGTACTGCCGGTCGAGATTGTGCACGACCTGCCCGGCGACGAATGGCGCCGCGTGCAACGCGCCGAGGGCTACAGTCATGTGATCGTGAACGGCCAGATCACCTGGGAGGGCGACCGTTTCACCGGCGCAACTCCGGGTAAGGTGCTGCGTCACGGAGTCTCGGCTTAGAGTAGGTCGTCGCGCACAACTACCCGAGGAGCATTCCGATGAAAATCAGCGGAGCTGTTTTCGTTCAGAACTATCAAGAGCTACAGCAGGACCATGAGGTGTTTCTCGAAGACCTAAAGCTAGCGGAGCAGTTCGAGCCGCTGGGCTTCGATTCGATCTGGAGCGTCGAGCATCACTTTTCGCCGTACACGATGGTGCCCGACGTCCTGCAGTTCCTCACCTACCTGTGCGGTCACACCAAGCGCATCGGCCTGGGCACGATGGTCGTCGTGCTGCCGTGGCACGATCCGATTCGCGTCGCAGAGCAGATCTCGATGCTCGACATCATGGCGAACGGCCGCTCTCTCACACTCGGCTTCGGTCGCGGCGCCGGGCGAATCGAGTTCGACGGCTTTCGCGTGCCCATGAGCGAGGCGCGCGAACGGTTTGCCGAGGCGGCCGAGGTCATCAAGCTTGCGCTCTCGCAGAAGCGCTTTTCGTTCAACGGCAAGTTCTTCCAGATTCCGGAAATGAGCATCCGGCCGCAGCCCCTCGACAAGAACCTGGTCGACCGCATGTATGGCGCGATCGTTTCGCCGGAGACCGGCGACATCATGGCGAAGGCCGGAATGGGGATGCTGGTGATTCCACAGAAGCCCTGGGAAGAGCATCGCAAGGACTACGACGCGTATGTCCAGTCGTGCCTGCGCGCAGGTTTCAAAGCGAAGGCGCCGATCGCAGGATGCTGGGTCTACTGCGCCAGGAACGAACGCGAGGCGATGGAAGCGGGACGCAAGTGGTCAATGAACTACGCGCAGAGCGCGCTGAATCACTATGAGTATCATGAGCCGGAGCACTTCAAGGCGGCGAAAGGCTACGAGTATCACGCGCAGATGGCGCAGGCGGTGAAAGCTGCCGGTGGCTTCACCCAGATGTTCGCCGATACCCAGGTGATAGGAACGCCCGATCGATGCATCCACGTGTTGCGTGAGATCCAGAACAAGATGGGCGCGTCGGAGTTCGTCGGGGTCTTCAAATACGGAGGGATGCCGTACGAAGAGGCTGAGCGGAGTTTGAAGCTGTTCGCGTCGGAAGTGATGCCCGTGATCAAAGGTGACGGGCGCGAGCAATCTCAGACCGCCGCGGCTGGATCCTAGAACCTCTGGGAGCGGATTCTGACCCGACGCGACCAATGCTCGCGTCGGGTTTTTTTCATGCAGCGATTCTCGCTATAGATCTCTACGCGCTCGAAGGCGGCTTCAATTTCGGCGCTACCTCGCGCGAGAATAGTTCCATCGAACTGCGGCTGCGCTCTGGCGCGAGACCTGGCAGGTGCATCCCGAGCACGAGGTGGGTCGTTCTTACCTTCGTGAACGACGCGTTGAGCTTGGAGGCAACTTCGTCGGGGCTGCCGACCACCAGCGGAAACATCAGTTGCGAATCGCGCAGCTTCGCAGGCTCCGGCAGCGGAGGCATCGCCGCGCCGAGAAAATCGCCCGCCTCGGCCAGCCATCGGGTGTACCACTTGATCATGTAGTGGAGGTGCTCCTGCGAATGCGCCCACGCCTCGTCACTGGTGCGCCCGACATAGCAGAAATGGAGCTGCGCTGCTGAGAAGTCTTGTGGATTGCGGCCGGCCTTCCGCAACGCATTGTCATAAGTCTCCTGCGCCGCAGGATTCGCCAGGCCCATGAAATTGCATCCCATACGTCCCGCGCGTTCGATCGCTTTTGGCGCGCCGGCGCCGATCCACAGCGGAGGATGCGGCGCCTGCACTGGCCGCGGCATCAGGCGAACGTTCTTCAGCTTGTAGTGTCGCCCATCGAATGAAAAGTCGTCCTTGGTCCACGCCCCGCGAATCACCTCGATTCCTTCTTCAAGGCGTCCGGCTCGGGTCTTCCGATCGACGCCGTACGCCGCGAATTCGCCGGGAGCGTATCCTTGCCCGACGCCCAAATCGAAGCGGCCGTTTGAAATGATATCGATCGTCGCCGCGTCTTCTGCAACGCGCACCGCGTTATGCAGCGGCAGCAGCACCAGGTACGTTCCGATGCGAATCCGCCTGGTGACCGCAGCGATCGCGGATGCGATCGGCAGAATCGCCGGCGAGTATCCGTCCTCGGCGAAATGATGCTCGGTCAGCCAGATCTCGTCGTAGCCAAGTTCTTCGGCGAGTCGTGTTTGCGCGAGCTGGTCGGCATAGAAGTCAGCGAACGGCTTGCGCCAGGCCGGCGGATTTCGAAACGGAAATAACAGTCCGACATTCAAATTTCTGCATAGACTCATCGGTCGGCCTCAACTGGAATTCTTTTAAGCGACCGTGCCACCACGGGTTTCCTTAAAGTCAGAATGTGTCTCAGAGTCAGGATTGTCGTTCTAGTTGACGCGCGGATCGTTCGGGAGCGTGCGCTCGGTGAATCCGATCGTCATGCCGAACGCCTGGTCTGGGCCGAGCACGATCGAACCGTCTGAGTCGCGCTCGGCGCGCATCTGCTTTGACTTCAGGAACTCCGCCACCTTGGCGGTATTCCTCGTCTTGAGTGTCAGCGCGAAAAACCCTTCGCCATTGCGCTCGAGGTCGCGCGCTTCGGGAGCATCCGACGACGTCGGCTGCGCCAGCTCGACGACGGTATCTTCGCCAACAGCCACGAAGGCGCTCTGCTTGCGATTCGGCGTACTCCGCTCGTCGATCAGCCTCGCGCCCAGAACTTCGCAGTAAAACCGCTTCGCGACCGACAGGTCTCCAACGACGGCGGTAATATGCGACGCCCGCTCGATTCCGAGCGGATGACGCTCACGCCAGAACTCGCTCGACCACGCCGGCTGCAGACGCGGGTCAATCGTGTTGGCGCCGATCACTGCGAACTCGAGCTGCCCGTGCGTTTCCTTCGGATGAGTCCACACGGCGAACTTTTCGTTCGGCGGGGTCACGCGATTGCCGACGACGTCGAACAAGCGCAGCCGCTGCCGCTCGAGATGCGTCGAGATTTGCGGAACGTCATCGACATACCAGGCGATCGAATGCAGATGCTGTCCGAAGCGATCGTAAAACTTCTTGACCGACTGATTTCGCAGATTGGCGACCCGCGCCGGCGACATCGGCTCCATGATCACATCGCCGATCGCGATCAATGAGGCGTCGCGACCGGCCGCCTTCGCGTAACCGTGATAGAATCGGGTAACCGCAAAGACGTCGTCGTACCATTTGTCGACCGCGCCCAAGTCGCTCACGACCTGAGTCAGGTGGAACAGTTTGCCGATCTTGAACATGGTAGTCCTACCCATCAATCCGGAAAGCGTACCCTTACCGAAGCGCTGTCGGCAATCGATTGGCATGCCAGTATCCAACCCTGCTTCAGGTCGTTGCTGTCCAACACTTGATTGTGGCGCAGATGGACCTCGCCTGCTTCGAGTGTGCACATGCAGGACCCGCATGCGCCGCTCCGGCATGAATGCGGCGCCTTCAGTCCCACGCGCAGCATCGCGTCGAGGATAGGTTCGCCGCGCGAGCAGGTCAGCTCGTGATGCACCCCGTCGAGCTCGACCTCGAGGTGAATTTGGTCATTTGCACCCGGCTCCACGACGGGCGCCGCGTCTTCCTCGTCGGGCAGAGAGACGAAGCGCTCGACATGAATTCGTGCCGGCGCGACGCCCAGCCCGCGAATCGCCTGGAGTGCACAGTCCATGAAGGCCTCGGGACCGCATACGTAGCAGTCGGCGCTGGACCACGATCGCGCGAGTTTGGCGAGCTGCGCGACCGACGGCAAACCCTGAACCGAGTCGAGCCAGTGAATCACCTGGAGCCGATTTGGATGATCGTTGGCCAACAATTTCAGTTGGTCGCGGAATATCACCGACTGCTCGTCGCGATTGGCGTAGATGAGGCACAGACTGCCGCGCCCCGCGATTAGTGCGGACCTGACTATCGAGAAGATAGGCGTGATACCGCTGCCGCCCGCGAAGAGCAGAAAGTCTTCGTCAAGAGAGCGGGGAGTGAAGTGGCCGGCCGGCGGCTTAACCTCGATCGTGTCGCCCGCCTTGATTCGGTCGCATATCCAGTTCGACGCGCGGCCTTGCGCGACGCGCTTGATCGTTACGCGCGGTGGTTCTTCGACCAAGGGGCAACTGGCGAGCGAATAGCAGCGCAGCAGGTGGCGCCCTTCATACGCAACGCGCAGGGTTAGAAACTGTCCCGGCCGATAGCGAAACGCCTCTGCGTGCTCCGGCGGGATTTCGAAAACGATGGACTTCGCGTCGGCGCCCTCGTCGATCACTTCGCGCACGCGCAGGGAGTAGTAGGCAGGCTCGGTCACAGATTCATCCAAGCCTCAATGCGCGTTCGTGATCCGCAGCTGGGCCCCGCTGATGAAACGCGACTCATCGGAAATGAGAAACAGCACCAAATTCGCGACGTCCTTAGGATCGCAGAAGCGCGTTGTAGGGTCTGTGTCATAACCTACTGTCGCCGGGTCGGGATTGCCGAGCAGCGGAAGCGTCATCGGGGTCAGCACACCATCGGGATGAATCGAGTTGCAGCGAATCCTGTAGCCGCAACTCTTGCAATGGACCGCGACGCTGTGGGTGAGCGCAGCTACCGAACCTTTTGAACCGCTGTACGATACGGCAAACGGCAGGCCCTCCGCTGCTATCGACGACATGTTGACGATCGAGCCTCCGCCACTCGACTTCATCGCCGCCACGCCGTACTTGCAGCCAAGAAAGTAACCGTCGGCGTTGACGCGATGCACGTTGCGCCATTGCTCGAGCGTGGCGTCCTCGATCGATCCCATGACAAGCACGCCTGCGTTGTTGACGAGACCGTCGAGCCGGCCGAACCGTTCGTGCGTTGCAGCCATCACGAGTTTCCAGTCGTCCTCGCTCGAGATGTCGTGGCGGAGGAACATCGCGCCGTCGCCAATCTCGCGCGCGAGCGAGCGGCCGCCATCCTGGTTGAGGTCGGTGATTACAACGCGAGCGCCTTCGCTCGCGAGCAGAAGAGCATCCTGCTTGCCGATACCGCTGGCGCCGCCCGTAACGATCACAACTTTCCCTTGAACGCGTCCCATGCCGTTTCTTTCCATCGCCGATTTCTAGGCCGTCGCCTCCGCGTGCTTTGCGCTATGCGCCAACTTTGCCGCCGCTGAGCGACCGGCGCGTCGGCCCGACCAGATGCAGTCCGCGAGCGCGAGTCCGCTCACGTAGTGAATCGATGCGATCCCAACCGCCGCGCGCCCCGCGGCATAGAGGCCGGGCACGGTACCACCGGCGACGGTTCGCACTGCTCCATCCGTTTCGTCAACGCGCAGTCCTCCGAGCGTGAGTGCTGCGCAGGGAAACACGCGCTTGTCGACCGAGATGTCCAGTGCATAGAACGGCGGCGCTTCGAGAGGATGCAGCAAATCGCGCGACTTGCCGAACTGGTCGTCGGTACCGCGCGCGGCTTGGTTGTAGCTCTGCCAGCTACGGCGCAACGCGCTCGCATCGGCGCCGATCTTCAGCGCGAGATCCTCGATCGAACCGCCACGCTTCGCTCCCGCGAATGTCAGGACCAGCGCGGGGACGCTCTGAAATCCCCACAGCCCGCCGAACAGCGCCTCTCTGACCGCATCGCGCCGGATCGTCGAATCGATCACGAGCCACGCCTTGCCGCCGTGATGCTCGCACATTTCGTAGCCGAGCCGCGCGCCGTACACCTCTTCGTTACAGAAGCGCGCGCCGTCT
>DASQHV010000125.1:0-2650 GCA_035631915.1 Candidatus Acidiferrales bacterium
GTGGCGGGCCGCGCGGGACGCGGCGAACAATCGGGGCGCGTGATCATCCAGACCTTTGCACCCAACCATTACAGCATCCGCGCCGCCCGGGACCAGGACTACGCGCGATTCATCCGACGAGAACTGGAGCTCAGGCGCGACCTCATGTACCCGCCGTTCGCGCGCCTCGCGATGGTGCGAATTGAGGGCGCGGAACCGACGCTGGTGCATCGCATTGCCGAAGCGGCGGCGAAATCGCTCGCCAAATTTTCGACGCCTGCGACCGTCGAGACACTTCGCGTGCTCGGTCCAGCGCCCGCGCCGATCGAACGGATCAAGCAGCGCTACCGATGGCAGGTGATGGTGAAGTCGCGCGAGTTGAAGCCGATGCGCGCGGCGCTGGCTGCAATGCGCGCCGAAGTCGGCCCGCGTGCGGAGCGCGACAGCGTGCTGCTCGCGATCGATATTGATCCGGTGCGAATGCTGTGAGCGAATGAGGTGCGATGAACGAACATCAACCGGTGCATCATGTGCCGCGCGCGCGCCATTCGTTCGAAGTCAGGATGAAGGACGGTGCGATCGTCCACGTCCGTCAGCACGGAACGCCGGGCGCGCCGCGCCTGGTGCTGAGTCACGGCAACGGGCTGGCGATCGACGGTTACTTTCCGATGTGGGGGCTGCTGCGCGAGCGCTACGAAGTGGTCGTTTTCGATTTTCGCAATCACGGCCACAACCCGCTGCACGGAATCGAAAGCCACTCGTGGCACAACTTTGTGACCGATATGGAAGAGGTCTGGCACGCGATCAATCGCGAGTTGGGGACCCGGCGCAGCGCCGGACTGTTCCACTCGCTGTCGGGCGTGACGGCGGCGCTGCACGCGCTCGAATTCGGGCGCCGCTTCGACGCGCTGGTGCTGTTCGATCCGCCGGTGATGCCGCGTGAGGGCCATCCAATTCTGAATCTGCAGTATGCGGACAAGGATTCGTTGGCGTCGCGGGCGGCGCGGCGTCCGGAGCGGTACAAGGATCCGATCGAGCTGGCGAGGCAATTTGCGCGGCGTTTCAAGAGCTGGGTTCCGGACGCATACGAGCTGATGGCGCGTGCGACGCTGCGGCACGATCGCGCTAGCGGAGACTGGATTCTAGCCTGTCCGCGCGAATACGAAGCGAAGATTTTTTCGAGCGGCGCAAACATCGATCTGTGGACGCGGATGGCGGATTGTCCGGTGCCGGTGAAGCTGGTGTGCGCCGATCCGACGATCGAAGAAGCGATGCCGCCGGCGCTGATCGGCCGAGCGCTTGCCGAGGAGCTGGGGCTGCCGTACGAGGCGATTCCGGGCACCTCGCATTTTCTGCAAGTCGAGCGCCCGCAGGAGTGTATCCGCGCGGTGGAATCATTCCTGGCGCCGCTCGGACTCAGCGCGTGAACGCAGGCGCAACTTTCGGCGGTGCGGACGGTTTGATAAGTTCAACAGATACCCGGCTATCGAAATGGCGCTCTTAAGAATCCGCAAATTTCCCGACGACGTGCTCAAGCATCCGGCGGCCCCGGTCAAGAACATCAACGGCAACGTCGAGGGCCTGATCGACAGCATGGTGCAGACGATGTACGCGGCGCCGGGCGTGGGACTGGCCGCGCCGCAGGTCGGCGAGTCGAAGCGAATCGTGGTTCTCGACACCGACCACGAGGATCCGGGCAAGCACCTGCTCAAGCTGATCAACCCGCAAATCGTCGAGGCCGAAGGGAACATCGTCTGGGAAGAGGGCTGTCTCTCGGTGATCGACTACACGGCCGAAGTCGAGCGCGCGGCGCGGGTGCTGGTGCGCGCGTGGACGCCGGACGAAAAGGAAATCGAGATCGAGGCCGAGGAGCTGCTCGCGGTCGCGCTGCAGCACGAGATCGATCATCTCGACGGCAAGCTGTTCATCGATCGCATCAGCCGCATCAAGCGCGAACTCTACAAGCGCAAACTGAAGAAGCTAATCAAGGAGGGCAAGGCCGATAGCGAGCGCCCCTCCGCGGTACGGATCTAAAATCGCGCGGCCGCTAAATATCATTTTCGTGGGCACGCCGGCGCTGGCGGCCCACATCCTGGAGCGGCTGCTGACGGCTCCAGGAGCTGGTCTCCGCGTTGTGGCGACGGTGACTCGTCCCGACCAGCCACGGGGACGCAAGCTAGCGAGCGCGCCGAGCGAGGTCGGCGCGATGGCCGCGCGGCACAACATTCCGACGCTGAAGCCGGTAAAGATTCGCACGCCGGAATTCGTCGCGGAGCTGAAATCGTTCGATCCAGACCTCCTCGTGGTGGCGGCCTACGGGCGGATTCTGCCGCAGGCGGTCCTCGACGTGCCGAAAATTGCGCCGATGAACGTACACGCGTCGCTGCTGCCGCGGCATCGCGGTGCGTCTCCCGTTGAAGCCGCCATCCTTGCAGGCGACGCGACTACGGGTGTGACGATCATGCGGATCGTCAAAAAAATGGACGCGGGACCGATGTACCTGCAGCGCGCGATTCCGATCGCGCCGGGCGATACGCAGTCGACGCTCAAAGAAAAACTCGCAGAACTCGGCGCGAGCGCGATGCTCGAGGCGATCGATCGCGCGGCGCGCGGCGCGCTGGTTGAAACCGCGCAGGATGAGGCGCTTGCCACCTACGCGCCCCGTATCGAA
>DASQHV010000126.1:0-4951 GCA_035631915.1 Candidatus Acidiferrales bacterium
GACGCGGGATCGTTGCCCATCGAGCCGTCGAGAATTACCTGCGGGCGCATCGCAATGATGTACTCGATGCTGAGATGCGGCCACTCCTCGCCCGACGCGGCCGCGATGTTGTCGGCGCGTGCAATTTTCAGCAGCTCGCTCAGATAGGTACCGCGTCCGACGGCGACGATCGGCTGATGACCGACGAGCATCAGCGCCGATTCGGGTTTCACGCCGGCGAGGTGTGCGCGCACCGACTCGATTTGCGCGCGGATGTTCGCGACCGACTGCTGCGCTTCGCGCTCGCGTCCGATCTTGGCGCCGACCGACGCGATGCTGTCCTCGATTTCTGCGAGCGAACCGTCGCGCACCAGCAGGATGGGACAGCCCATCGACTTGAGCGCGCGAAGCTGGCGCAAGTCGGACGACAGTGAGAGACCGATCACAAGAGTCGGACGCAGCGCGATGATCGCCTCGATATTCGGCGTCAGGAACGAACCGACGCGCGGCAGCCGGCGCACCTGGGGCGGGTAGTCGCAGTACTGCGAGACGCCGACCACCTCGGGGCCTGCGCCGAGCGCGAACAGCGTCTCGGTGACGGAGGGCGCGAGCGACACGATGCGCATCGTCGGCGCAGCGTCGGCAGGGCGCACAGTCGCGGCGAATAGAATCGCGAATGCGGGGGCGGCGATGCGAGTTGAAGTCACCCCGCGAAACTACCTGATCGCGGCGGTGCAATTAAGCGGTCGGCTCACGCTAGTTCTTTGTTGCATCGGCGCGACGCGCTCAACTAGCCTCGATGGGACGAGGAGTATCCAAGTGCTGAAGATTGCGGTGTGCATCAAGCAGATTCCGCTGATCGAAGAGGCCAACTTCGACGCGGTGACCAAGACGATCAAGCGCGACGGGCCCAATGTGATCAGCGCGTTCGACTTGCGGGCGGTGTCGCTCGCGATGGAACTGAAGGCGCGGCACGGTGCGGAGACGGTGGTGGTGACGATGGGTCCGCCGCAGGCGCGCGGCGCGCTGTTTGACGCGCTGGCGATGGGGATGGACCGCGCGGTGCATCTGGAGGATCGCGCGTTCGCCGGCGCCGACACGCTGGCGACTGCGCGCGCGCTGGCGCGATGGCTCGCGCGCGAGAAATTCGATCTCATCCTGCTCGGCAAGTACTCGCTCGATGCGGAGACGGGGCAGGTTGGCCCCGAGATCGCAGAACTGCTGCGCTGCGCGCAGATTACGGGCGCGCGCAAGCTGGAAGTCGACGGCGCGATGCTGCGCGCGGAGCGCGAGAGCGACGAAGGCTTCGACGAGATCGAAGCCGCGATGCCGGCGGTCGTCACCTGTGCGGAGCGTGTCGCGCAGCCGATAAAGCTGAAGCCGGGCGCCGCGGATGAGGCGAAGAGCAAGCCGGTCGGAGTGGTGCGCGCGGCGGAGCTCAGTACGGACGTCAAGGAGTTCGGGCTGGCGGGTTCGCCGACGTGGGTGCAGGAAGTTCGCGTGGTCGAGACGCCGAAGACCGCGTGCAAGATTCTCGACGCGGGCGATCCGGAGCGGGCGGCGGCGGAAGCGATCGCCGAGCTTGAAAAGCTCGGCGCGCTCAGCCCGCGTGCACATCGGCGGCGACAGATCGAGGCGGCGCGTCGCGCCGGCGCCGTCAATCGCGACGTGTGGGTGGTATGCGAGACGGACCTTGAAGGACGCATCACGCGCGGCACGATGGAGCTGCTTTCGAAGGGTGACGAACTCGCGACGAAGTTGGGCGGTGCGCTGATTGCGGTCGGAATCGGCGACGGAATCGCGCGACACGCCGGCTTGCTCGCCAGTTTCGGCGCCGACAAGGTGCTCTCGATCGAGCATCCCGCGCTGAGTCCCTACACGCCCGAGACCGCTGCAGAAGCCGTCGCGAAGCTGGTCGCGGCGCGCACACCGTGGGGACTTTTGCTGAGCGCGACAGAGCGCGGGCGCGATTGGGGACCACGCCTCGCGGCGCGGCTGGGGCTTGGACTCACGGGCGACGCGATCGATATCGAACTTGATGCTGAGAATCGTATGGTCGCGCTGAAGCCGGCATTCGGCGGCAATATCGTCGCGCCGATCTACTCGAAGACCTATCCGCAGATGGCGACGGTGCGGGCGGGCGTGCTCGAGCTGGCGGCGCCGTCGGAGAGCAGGACGGCCGAGGTGGAACTCGCGCGCGTGGAAATCGGCGCGGCGAAGAGCAGACTGGTGAAGGCGCATTCGACGCTCGACGACTCGATCGTGGCGCTAGAGGGCGCAGAAGTCGTGGTGGGCGTCGGCACCGGCGTCGGCGGTCCGGAGGGCGTCGCGGAGGCGGCGCGATTCGCGCGGATGCTCGGTGCGGGGATGTGCGCGACGCGGCGCGTGACGGATCTCGGCTGGGTGCCGCGCCAGTTGCAGGTCGGCCTGACGGGAAAGTCGATCGATCCGCGACTCTATATTGCGATCGGAGTGCGCGGCGCGCCGAATCACACCTGCGGGCTGAAGCGCGCGCAGACGATCGTCGCGATCAACAACGATGCGGACGCGATGATCTTCGAGCGCGCGAACATTGGACTCGTCGCCGACTGGAAAGCGGTGCTGCCGGCTCTGGAGGACGCGTTCAGGCGCCGACTGAGCTAGCCGTTACGCCTGAATCTCGTAGAGCGCCGAGAACGCGTCGTCGATCGGCAGGCGCTTGAACTGCTTGAAGCCGGCGGCGGCCACCAGTTCGCGCGCCTTCGCCTCGCCCATGCACGCGCCGATTCCGGCGCCGCCGTGCGCCAGCGACGTCGTCATGCAGTAGAGCGTGCTCATCGAGTACATCAGCTTGCCCATCGGGTTGATGTTGTCCTCGAGCTTGGACGACACGTTCACCTCGACCATCAGGTAGGTGCCGCCGGGCTTGAGCGCGCCGCGAATCGACTTGAGCAGCGCGTCGGGATCGACGGAGTCGTGCACGACGTCGAAGGTGGAGATGAAATCGAACTGTGCGGTGGGCAGCTTGGTGCAATCTACGACGTCGAAGGTGATGCGATCGGCCAGGCCAGCGGCCCTGGCATTGGCGCGCGCGCGCTCGAGCGAACCTGCATGCGCGTCGAAGCCGAAGACCTTGGCTCTGGGAAATGCGGTGGCGATCGCGATCGCGGCACGTCCGGCGCCGCATCCGACGTCGAGCGACGAGCCGCCGGCGCTCAACTTCTCGACCACCTGCGGCATCGCGGGCAGCCACTTGCGGACCAGCGAATGGCGGTACATCGCGGCCGACGAGCGCTCCATCGCCTCCCAGGTTTCGGCGGGATACTCGCTCTGCGGCACGCCGCGCCCGTTCTTGAACGACTCCATGACCTTGGGCGCGATCGACATCTGCGGCACGATCATCTCGATGAAGCCGCCGGCGAAGAACGGCGAGTCGTCGCGCGCGAGCACCATCGCATGCTCGGCGGGCATCGCGTAGGTCTTCGCCGCCACGTCGTAGTTCACGTAGCCGGCCGCGGCCATCGCGCTGAGCCATTCGCGCAGATAGCGTTCGCTGAGCCCGGTGCGCTCTGCCAGGCCTGCGCTGGTGACGCTACCGGCGTCGGCGAGGGCGCGAAAAATGCCGAGCCGATCGCCGATGTAGCTCATCGCACCGAGCATCGCCGAGCCGATATCGCCCGACACCTGCGCGGAAAATTTCTTGATCACGCTCCAATCGAGTTGCGCCTTCTGCTCCGCCATCGTGGTTCCTCTCCAGAATATTTTTCAGCAATCCGGAACGTGCAGTATCGATCAAGTCGCGGCGCGCCGCTACTCTTCGGGCTTCACTTCGAGCTGATTGTTACGACTCCTAACGGCGAGGAGGACTATTGAATAGGCCACCAGTGCGGAGAAAGGAAAGCGCAGCAGATCTCCTGCCGACTTCCACTGCGATGTTCGCGGCGAATCGTACATCGCCAGGAAACAAATGAGGATCAACGCAACCGCCAAAGCTAAGAGTGCCGAAAGCGCAAAGCGATTCAGACCTCCCCGAGCGCTTCGGAGCAAGAAGAATGCGACCGCGCCAAACGTTACGAGATAGCCCAAGTCGAGGACGAATTTGAACATGGCGGATGTGAGTACCGAAATGAGGGTTGGATGGTGGGTGAGAATTAGAGTTGGGAAGGAAATGAAGCCAAGTCCCGCCAAGGTGAGAAACAGAGCAGCGACAATCAATAGTGCTCGCAGCAGTCGCTTCGCGAGTAGTTTGCTTCCGCTCGGCATCTCAAGCCTCTTGCATCGCTCTCGATGAGGCGCTCCCAAGGCTGCTACTCGTCAGGCTTTGGCTCGGGTTCGTCGAACATCGAGCGTTGCGGGGAATCGTCGTCGTTGGGCGGCGGAAACAGCCCGGCGCGATCGACGAACGGGCGAAATTTTTCGAACAGGTCGGCGAGCTTGTCCTGGTAGTACTCGACGTTTTCGTCGGGGTGATTCGGATCGTAGTCGGCGGCGAGCTTGGCCGCCTCGTTCACCCTGACGCGCGCGGTGCGGCCGATGACGTAGTATGAAACCTGGTCGCCGGCCAGGTACGGACGCTTTGCGTTGAGCGCGAGTTCGTACGCGGCCGACAGGTTGCGCCGCTTGTCGCCGATTTTGCCGCGGTAGGAGTCGAGCGAGTCCTGCAGCGTCTCGGTCTTCATCAGATCGTCGATTCCGAATTCGTGCCGCGCCAGTCGCGCGAGGTAGCTCTCGTACAGCTTCGGGATCTCCGCGCGCCGCTCCTCCAGCAGCAAGCGGAACATCTCCTCCATGAACTTGCGCTGGAAGCGCTCGAGCCCGCGCGAGCGCAGTCCGGAGCCGCGAATCGTCATCTCGCCCGCCTCGTCCATCAGGACGTAGTTCTTCATCTTGTAAGAAAACATCGCGGCGTAGCGGCCGTCTATTTCGAGCCGGATTCCTTGCGGCATGACCGAGGCGACCTGCTCCAGGAGCGCTTCCGCGCCTGCGTCGTCGA
>DASQHV010000127.1:0-16370 GCA_035631915.1 Candidatus Acidiferrales bacterium
TTCATCATGTGGCGAATCACCGGGTATTCGTTGACGATGCCGTTGGCGCCGAGCATGTCGCGGGCGTCGCGCGCGATTTTCAGCGCCTCGTTCACGTTGTTCCGCTTGGCGAACGACACGTGCTCCGGCCGCATCTTGCCCTGATCCTTTAGCTGAGCGAGCCGCAAGCACACCATCTGCGCCTTCGTGATTTCGGTCAGCATCCGGACCAGCTTCGCCTGCACTAGTTGATAGCCGGCTAGCGGCCGCGAGAACTGCTTGCGCGACTTGGTGTAGTCCAGCGCGCACTGGTAGCACGAGCGCGCCGCGCCGATCGCACCCCACGCGATTCCGTAGCGCGCCTGCGTCAGGCATCCGAGCGGACCCTTAAGCCCGCGCGCCGCCGGCAGATGAGCCTGCTTGCCGATTCGCACGTCCTCGAAGATCAGCTCCGAGGTGATCGACGCGCGCATCGAAAATTTTCCGTGGATGTCACGCGTCGAGAATCCGGGCGTGCCCTTCTCGACGATAAACCCGGTGATGCCCTCGTCGACCTTCGCCCACACGATCGCCACGTCGGCAATCGAGCCGTTGGTGATCCAGCGCTTGGTGCCGTTCAGGATCCAGCCGTCGCCGTCGCGCCGCGCCCGCGTCTCCATCCCGCCGGGGTCAGAGCCGTGGTCCGGCTCGGTCAGCCCGAAGCATCCGATCAACTTTCCCTTGGCCATCTCGGGCAAGTAGCGTTGCTTCTGTTCCTCGGTGCCGTTGGCATAAATCGCGTACATGGAAAGGGCGCTCTGCACCGACGCGAAAGATCGTAGGCCGGAGTCGCCGGCCTCCAGCTCTTGCATAATCAGGCCGTATGCGACGTTGTTCATCCCGGCGCATCCGTAGCCCTTAAGGTTCGCTCCGAACATTCCAAGCTCAGCCATTTGCGGTACGAGATGCATAGGGAAGGTTTCGCCCGCAAAATGACGCTCGATATTCGGTAGAATTTCCCGATCGACGAATCGCTTGGCGGTGTCGCGCGCCATCCGCTCTTCGTCGGTCAAGAGATCGTCGAGGTGGAAGAAATCCAGGTCCCGCAGTAAATCCGCCATGTTGCGCTCCGTCCGTTTCGTGAAGGGTGTTTTATTTTACTACTTTCGAATCGTCAGCCATTGACTGGCGGCGCTATGCAAGCTCTCATTCAGTGACTGAATCCGTGATCGCGGTATTGCGTGCTCTTGACCCAGCCCTTGAGGTTCCGCAGGCTTAATGGAGCGCGCAGCGCCCCTTAAGAGAACTACTAGTTGTCTCGATTTTGAGTATCACGTAGCCTTATACTTGAAGTAAGCAATATGCATATAGAAACGCTAAAGGTCTTCTGCGACATAATCGAAAGTGGAAGCTTCTCTTATGCCGCCTCGCAAAATTTTGTCACTCAATCGGCGGTCAGCCAGCAGGTCCGCAGCCTGGAAGAGAAGTACGACTGCCGATTGATAGAACGCGGGCGCGCCGGAGTCAAACCGACTCCAGCCGGCCAGATTCTTTACACCGCGAGCAAGGAGATTGTGCGCCGCTTCCTGGAACTGGAGAACCGGCTGCGCGAAATCGGCTCGATCGTCGCCGGCTCGATTCGCGTCGGCACCGTTTACAGCGTAGGGCTGCACGAGTTGCCGCCGTACCTCACCGAGTTCCTGCGCAACTATCCGGCGGTCAACGTTCATCTCGAATACCTGCGCTCGAACAAAATCTACGACGATTTGCTGGAAGGCAAGGTTGACCTCGGCGTCGTTGCGTATCCATCCAAGCGCAGCCAGGTCGTCTCGGTACCGTTTCGGCACGACGAGTTGGTACTTGCAGTGCCGCCCGACAATGCGCTGGGTAAGCACCCGAAGGTCAACGTCGGACAATTGGCCGGGCTGAAGTTTGTCGGCTACGAGCGCGACATCCCGACGCGCAAGGCGTCGGATCGGATTTTGCGCGAGCACGGCGTCAAACCAACCTACGCGCTCGAGTTCGACAATATCGAAACGATCAAGCGCGCGGTCGAGATCGGGCTTGGATGCGCAATCGTTCCGCGCATGACGGTCGAGAACGAAGTGGCGCGCGGCACGCTTAAGATGTGCGAGTTCCAGGAAGGGACGTTCCTGCGCCCGCTGGCGATCATCTACAAGCGCGGCCGCGAGCTGTCACCGGCGGTGAAAAAGTTTATCGAGACGCTGACCACCAGTACGATGGTGCCGCGGGCTCGCGGCGAGAAGCTCGAGCGCCCGGCGCGCGCCGAACGGCTCGAGCGCAACAGCGACGGCAACAATTCCGATCGGCTCGAAAAGGCCGAGAAATCCGCGTAGGCGAACTTCCATAGCGAGTTCTCCAGCCGGGCCGCCAGTCAAATTGGCGGCCCGGTTTTTTTTCCGAGTGCTCAGTGGCTTGTCGCGGTGCGGTCGACTAAAACAGGGCGATATTCGGCCTGGACGCTCGCGCACGCGGGCATTTTCATCCCGAGGAGCGAACGAATGACCCCACAAGCGAAGACGTTGCTCGATTCCGTGCGGCAATTGGCGCCGTCGATTAGTGCGCGCGGTGCGGAAATCGAGGCCGCCCGCAGACTGCCGCCCGATTTGCTGGGTCAACTCATCGCCGCAGGATGCTTCCGCATGTTCGTGCCGAAAAGTCACGGCGGCCTGGAAGTCGATGTGCCGGCGAGCATGGAGATTCTCGAGACTCTCGCCACGGCCGACGGCTCGACGGGCTGGGTCGTGATGATCGGATGCGAGACGCCGATGTTCTTTGCGCTGATGTCGCCGGATCGATTCAATCGGCTCTACGCCGACGGTCCCGACCTGATCGCAGCCGGCGCCTTTGCACCGCGCGGGCAGGCGGAAGTTGTGGCGGGCGGTTATCGCGTCAACGGCCGATGGGCATTCGCCAGCGGATGCCAACACGCCAAATGGCTCTTCGGCAATTCCGTTGAAATCGAAAACGGGCAGCCGCGCACCGGCGCGATTCCAGGCATCCCGGCGGCGCGCGCGATGATGTTTGAACCGCGCAAGGTGGAAATCCTGGATACCTGGAAGGTGAGCGGATTGCGCGGCACCGGCAGTCACGACATCGCCGTGAAAGATGTGCTGGTGCCGGCCGAGGACACCTTCGATATTTTTCTCGGCCGCGCGACGATTCCAGGGCCCGCGATGGCGGAGCCGGTGCTCTATGCGGCGCTGCATATCGGCACCGTCGGCGTGGGAATAGCGCAGCGCGCGCTGAACGAAATTGTCGCGCTGGCCGCCAACAAGCAGCGGCTATACGCGCAATCGTCGATGGCGGACGCGCCGCTGTTCCAGTACCGGCTCGGGCATGCGGATACGAGTCTGCGCGCGGCGCGAATTCTGCTGAGGAGCGAAGCGGATGCGCTCTGGGAGTCGGCGTGCGCCGGACGGCCCCCGTCGCCGGCGGATCGCGCGCGGCTGATGGGCGCGATCACATGGGCCGCGCACACCGCGTGCGCCGTCGTCGACGCCTGCTACAAGGCCGGCGGCGGCACCGCGCCTTACGACAGCTCGCCGCTGCAACGCTGCATGCGCGACATCCAGACGTTGACGCAGCACGCCGCAGTGGCGGAGTCGTGGCTGTCAGGCACGGGACTCGCGCTGCTCGGGCGCAACACCGGCTTCGGCATCTGAGAAGTCGCGCGCGCGAGCGCCAACGCCACTTTGCTCAGAGCGGCGGCCGCTGATACCCGCCTAGCGCGTTTTCCACCAGCTTGGCGACCGCGAGCACAGTCTCCTCGTCGAAGGCGCGGCCGTTGATCTGCAAACCGATCGGCAGGCCGTCGCGATCCTTTCCGATCGGGACGACGGCGCCCGGCAGGCCCGCGCAATTGCCCCACGCCACCGGCCATCCCGCCAGGAAATGCGGGAACGTTTTGCCGTCGATGTCGACGGTGGTGGCGCCGTGCGGAAATGCGGTAACGCAAAAGGTCGGGCCCAGGACGATCGGATATTTTTCCATGAACTCGGCCAGCTCGACGCGCCAGGTGTCGCGCGCGATCGACAGTTTGAAGAAGTCCGCCGCCGATTTGCCCTCGCCGCGCGCGGTGAAACTGCGCAGCCGTTCGCGCGACAGCTTCAACGCTTCGCCCAGCATCTCGTGCAGCAGCTCGTTTCCGTCCGCGCCCGCGTACGCAAACCACAGGTTGTCGGCCTGATCGATCGGCGGCTTGACGTTGTCGATCGCGAGGCCGGCCTTCTGCAATTCGCGGCCCGCGCGCTCGATCGCGGTGCGGATTTCGGCGCTGACCGGCACCTCGCCCGCACCCGTGAAGATTGCGCAGCGCACTTTTTTCAGATCGACGCGCTCGGGATGCGCATCAGGCGTCGGCACCGTGTAGGGCGAGCTGAAATGCGCACCCTTGACGATGTTGTAGGCGAGCGTCAGGTCGTCGACGTAACGCGCCATCGGGCCAAGCGTCGCCATGTGCGCGATCGGCGGCGGCGCCGCGACCGACGGCGCCATGTGCCCGCTGCCGGGAATCGTTCCCCAACTGGGCTTTAGCCCGACCACGCCGCAGAACGCCGCCGGCACGCGAATCGAGCCGCGATAGTCCGAGCCCAAGCCCAGCGGCGACATCCCGGCCGACAGCGCAGCCGCCTCGCCGCCGCTCGAGCCGCCCGGCACGCGCTCGCGATTCCACGGATTGTTGGTCTGTCCGAAGACCGGGTTGTCGCAGTCGTAGTCCATCGTCATTTCGGGCGTGTTGGTTTTTCCGATCACGATTGCGCCCGCCGCGCGCAGCCGCGCGACGATTGGTGCGTCGGTCTTCGCCACGTGATGCTCGAAATGCTTCATGCCCCAGGTCGAGCGCACGCCTTCGGTGATTATCGAGTCCTTGATCGTGACGGGTAGTCCTTCGAGCGGGCGAATCTCGCCCTTGCCGGACAGCCGCCGGTCACTCTCTTCGGCCTCGCGCGCGGCGCGTTCTTCGACCAGCGTCACCACCGCGTTGAGCCCGTGATTCACCGATTCGATGCGCTCGATGAACGAATCGACCATTTCGATCGAGGATACGTCGCGCGCACGGAGCATCGCGGCCAGACGGTGTGCGGGTGCGAAAAACAGATCGTCGGAGAATGCCATCGGTGAAGTACCTCGTGTGGATCGAAAATGACTTCCAGAAATAACATCGCGCCACTTTGATTGCTACGCGCAGACGCGCGCCCGCTTCAGCCATACAGGCCGAGCCTGAATCGAATTGAAAATTTCAGCTTGCGGGCGGAAACTTCGCGGCATGTCCAACATGAAGGGGGTGCGCTGGCGCTACGCGCGCAAGCTGCGGCGCAAGGCGGCGCTGCACTCCAAACTGCTCATCCGCGCCTTTGCCGAGGTGCCTCGCGAACACTACCTGGGCGCCGGGCCATGGCCGCTGCTCACGATGAAGGGTTATCGGCGCTCGCGCACCGCCCATCCGCGAGTTCTGTACGACGACATCCTGGTCGGCATCGTGCCCAAGCGATTCCTCAATAACGGGCAGCCGAGCGGACTTGCGAGCTGGTTCGACGCGCTCGATCTCAAGCGCAACGACACGGTGGTGCACGTCGGATGCGGCACCGGGTACTACACCGCGATCCTGGCGCACGTTGTAGGTCCTCGCGGGCATGTTCGTGCGATCGAAATCGACCGCGAGCTGGTGCCGCGCGCGAAGGAGAACCTGGGCCATCTTCCGAACGTCGAAGTAGTTGAGGGCGACGGCAGCAAGATCGATCCCGGCCCGGCCGACGCGATCTTCGTCAACGCCGGCGCCAACTATCCCGTCGCTACGTGGCTCGACGCGCTGAAGCCGGGCGGCCGGCTGCTGTTCCCGTTGATAACGGCGCGGCTGGCGACGATCCCGATATTCCGCCACGGCAAGCGCGTCGCCGGCTTCTATCGCGCCGGGATGAGCGGTGTGATGATCCTGGTTCGTCGCGAGGACGCGAAGTTCAGCGCGCGTGCGATCTCGTCGGTGGGAATTTTTCCGTGCATCGGCGCGATCGAGCGCGACGCCGATCGCAACGCGGCCGCCGCGATAGAGCGGGGCGACGTCGAGAATATCCGCTCGATTCGCCGCGACGCGCACGCCGCCGACGCATCGTGCTGGTTGCACACCGACGGCGCTTGCATCTCGACCGCGCCGCTTGATTGAAGGGCCTCGCGGGGACGCGGCTACTTCAGAGCGGCGCGCAGGCGGTCGCGGTCGAAGCCCGCGACGATCTCGTTGCCGACGACCACCAGCGGCCGCTTGAGCAGGTTCGGCTCCTTGACCATCAGCGCGATCGCCTGAGCCGGCGTAATCGATTTGCCCGCGAGACTCATCGCCTTGAACGCGGGACTTCGTGGATTCAGAAAATCCCGCGGATCGCGGTCCGCAAACAGATCCCGGAGCTCAGCCACTCCTAGCGCGGCCTTCGCGTAATCGCGCTCGTCGAGTTCCGCGCCCAGATCCTTACGCAAGAAACTTCTTGCGTCGCGGCAGGTGGTTCAAGTGGATTTCCAGATGAAGCGGACTTTCCGCACGCAAGATTCCCCTACTGGCGCATCGCGCCGTTTTGGATTGCGCCTACTCGATATTCGTCTTTTCGGGACCGCTGCCGTGATCGAGCGGCTTGCCGCCCGACGCCGCTGCCGAACCAGACGGCGCCGCCGTGACTCCCGTGGGCGGAAGCGGCGTGATCGGTGCGACCGTGCCACTGCTGGCAGTCGTGGTCATCGCAGGGCCCGAGCTCGATGTCTGCGCGGGCGCGGCGTTCTCCGGCGTCGCCTCGGTCGGACCGCTGAAGTAGATCGGCTGCTCGCCCGCCAGCATCTGCGGCGTCAGCACGTAGTCGCCGCCGAGCGCACTGCGCCAGATCGGATCGGCCACTTGCTGATTGAAGCCCGTGACCAGATACGCCCCGCCGCCGAAGAAGCCGCCCAGTACCGCGTACACCAGTTTGGCCGGCAGGTATACGAAGTTGCAGAGCAGCGCACCGACTCCGTAACCGGCGCCCGGCCAGTTGACGCTGCCGTCGTTGGGCTGCTGAACCTGCGCCGGCGACGCGGCGGAGGCGGGTTGCGGATTGACCTGCGCCGCCGCATTTTGCGCGGGCAGAACGAGCGCCGCCGCCAGCATCAGCGCCAGCGCGGTCACCGCGAATTTGTAACGCGAATTCTTCATGATTTCCTCCACCACCACCTTGAGTGTGAACTTCTACTCAGTCTTCACCACCGCATCGGCAGGCAACGACTCCATCAAATGACGAAACGCACGATCGAGAAATTCGGAATCCTTGGACTCGAGTGTCAGCTTGACCCGATATTCGGCGTCGCCGATTCGAGGATACGATCCCAGCATCAGCTCGGGAAACTTGCTCATGCAATCGTTCAGGCTGTCGGCGATCGTGCCTTCGCCGCAGCTTAAGAAAATCGCGCGCATGAAGTACGGGTCGGTCGCGAAGCGGCTGCTGAGCGCGCGCAGCTTGGCCTCGAACAGTTGCGGAATGCCGGGCAGCACGTAAACGTTTTCGATCTGCACGGTCGGAAAGCGGATGTCGCCGGCGTCGTTCAGCACCGCGCCCTCCGGCACCTCCGCCATCTTGAGGCCCGCGCCGAGCGAGCGCTCGTTGAAATGCTTGCGAATCAACTGCTCTAGGTCGGGATGCATCACGAGGCGCCGATTGAACGCCCGTGCCACCCCTTCCATCGTGAGGTCGTCGTGAGTGGGACCGACGCCGCCCGAAGTGATCACGAAATCGAAATTGCGCGAGCAGTGCGCGACCTCGGCGGCGATCAGCGAGAGGTCGTCAGGGATGGTGGCGATACGGGCGAGTGCGACGCCGATTTTGCGAAACTCGCGCGCCGCGAAGTACGCGTTCGAATCCTGCACCTTGCCGGAAAGGATCTCGTTACCCACCACCACCAGCGCGCAACTCCGTTCCCGCATCTCGGTTAAATGCTCCCGCGCGCGACCTGCCTCAAACGGCATTATCGCAAGCCGCCGCTACCAGCAGCAATGGGGGTGGACACCCGGGAAATGGGTCAGTCCGAAGTTCGAACCTTCGCATCATTGCCGCAGGAGGACAGAAAGTCCGCTATGTCGCGACTGCCGGTCAATCTGCGGACCGGTACGTGTGGGCCGTGAGAAGCCCTGGCCGCCTCAATTTGGGGGCGGTTGACCCGGTCAAATCTCCAGATGAACGCCAAAACCTCGGTGAGTTTGCCGATCCGATGGGCCTCGCCGCGTTTGAACACGCGCGCGATCGCACGCCGGGCACAAGACAATCTCGACCGTTCCAGCCAGATCACCGTCGTGGCGCGAGGCAATCGGATATCGAAAGTCGCCAGTGCAAAATTGCCGTCGCTTATCCACGCATCGACTGCGTGCGCCTGCTTTATCAGGGTTCGGAACGCGGGAACGTCCTTCTCCGCCCAATGAGGTTGCCAGATGGAATCCAGGCAGATAACGGGCGCGCCCGTGCGTTCGCCGAGTTGCCGCGCCAAAGTTGTCTTTCCGCTGCCGGCGCAACCCAGGATGACGATTCGCACCATGACTATCCGCGGGTGCCGGAATTGCGCCAGGTCTGGGGCGCCTACTCTTGAATTGAACCCGCTGCCGACACGCGCAGACGCGCTCAGGACGGGCCGGCGCTCCCGGCGTCCGGCGCCTTGGACTCGATAAATTCCTTCAACTTGCGCTTGAGCCGGGTTTCGATCTGCCGCACGCGCTCGCGGCTGATTCCGAAGCGCGCGCCGATTTCCTGGAGCGTCGCGGGATCCTCGGTCAGCAGCCGCGCCTTGAAGATTTCGAGTTCCTTGCCCTCCAGCGTCGCCGCGAACTGCTCGACCTGGTCGTGCGCGAATGCGCGCCATTCGCGGTCGGCGGTCTCGGCCTCGGGACCATTCTCGGGGTCGGGGATGACGTCCAGCAGGCGCGATTCGTCGCTGGCGCCGGTGGGTTGATCGAGCGACACCTCGCTCTGTCCCATCCGCTCCTGCATCTCGCGCACTTCGCTCTCCTTGACGCCCATCCGATGCGCCAGCAGGAGCGGCTGCGGCTTGAAACCGTCGCGCTCCAGGCGTTCGGTCTCCTTGCGGAGGTTGAAAAACAATTTGCGCTGCGCCTGCGTGGTGCCGATCTTCACCAGCCGCCAGTTGTTGATCAGGTAGCGGTAGATGTAGGCGCGGACCCACCACACTGCGTACGACGGGAAGCGGACGTCGTGTTTCGGGTCGAAATTCTTGACCGCTTCCATCAGGCCGACGTTGCCTTCCTGGATAAGATCGAGCACGTTGCGGGTGGCGCGCGCGAACTCGTACGCAATCTTGACCACCAGGCGCAGGTTCGCGGTCACCAGCCGGTACGCGTCCGCTGGATCTTCTTTCTCTTTGTAGCGCTTCGAAATTATCAACTCCTCCTCGCGCGTCAGCAGCGGGAAGCGGCGAATCTCGGCGAGGTAGCGCGACAGCGGATCGTACGCGACGACCGCGCCGCTTTCGTCTTCGTTATAACGAGGTGCAGTGGCGGCGGTCGCTTCGACAGGGACTTCTGCGGTTTCGTCGGTGCTCTCGACGGGATGAAACTCGGAGACTTCTATCGCGGTGTCGTCCGTTCGCGCGGCGTCGATGCCGTCGTCGCGCTCGAGATCGAGATCCTCGCGATGCGGCTCGATCGCTGCGGTGGGAGCTTTCTTTTGATGCCTGGCGCGGGCGGGTTTTGCGCCGCTCTTGACGCCACCTTGGCGCCGTGACGATTTGGCAGGTTTGCGCGCCACAGGTTTACGCTCTAGTTGAATGCGGACGCGGCCCGGCGGTCGCAGCGTTGCGCCCAAGCTCCGATCGAATCCGCGCGCGATTCGGCTCCGGTCCGCATCGGCAAGTACCCCAGTCCGGCGCTGGTCGGAAGCTTAGCTTTCGGGTTCTTCGATCGTGACCTTGCCGGCGGCGATTTCGCGCAGCGCGGTCACCACTTCCTTGTTGTCCGATTCCACCAACGGCCGCGCGCCCTTGAGCAGTTGCTTCGCGCGACGCGCCGCACCGAGCACCAGCTCGAAGCGGTTGGGGATATTGTCGAGGCAGTCTTCTACGGTTATGCGTGCCATTGCGGGTCAATTCTCCGGTGTGCCGCCGTCCGTGTCAACGCGCACTGTCGCGGGGCGTTTCGCTACAATTTTCCCCGGCGTGAGCGGCGCGAATGCGCTCACCTATCGACGAGGTCACAATCTCATGTCCAACGACCGTATGCTCATCGCGGAAGCGAACAAAAAAGTCCTTCGGCGGCTCTTCGACGAGGTAATCAACGGCCGCAACTTCGCTGTGATCGACGAACTGTTCGCGCCCGACTACGTCAATCACGGGCCGTTCCCGGCCAACACGCCGAACCTCGCGGGGCTGAAGCGATTCTTCGCCGCCAATCCCCAGGCGTTTCCCGACTTGCGCGTCGAGTTGCGGGACGTCGTCGCCGAGGGCGACCTGGTGGCCTACCGTGCGATCGTCCGCGGGACCCATCGCGGCGATTTTGCGGGGCTGAAGCCCACCGGGCGCGCGGTCGAGGTCACCGAAATCAACATCTCGAAGTTTCGCGACGGACGGATGGTCGAGCACTGGGCGCTGCTGGATGAGCCGGCGATGATTCGTCAGCTGACGGGCAAATAGGTCCGTCAAGCCTCAGATCCCGGCCGTTTGTTGAATTATAGTCTTTCCAAGCACGTCAAGATCCCAAGTCGGTTTGCTCGTCGATCCGCGTTGGATACGCTCACGATCGCATGCGCGAAACCGAGGCAGGGAACGCAGGCCTCGTTCATGCGGTTAGATCTTCTGGTGGGGAAATGAATGCTCGAAATCGGCGCTGACAGCGATAGCGATGGTTCGACCGGCGCTCGGCGCCTCGGCGCGAGACGAATTTCCGCCGCTGCCGGCGCGCTCGTCCTCGCCCTGATCACACTTGCATCCACCGCGCATGCGGCCTCGTCCGATGGCGCGAACACTGTGTTGACCGGGAACCTTCCCGAGGAAGCCGCCGAGTTCGCATCCGAGCCGGCGGCGCCAACGGGGCGGACGCTCACGATGCACGTGGCGATGGCGCTGCGCAGTCGCGCCGAGCTGGATCGCCTGCTCGAAGATCAGCAGAACCCGGCGTCGCCGGACTATCACCGTTGGCTCACATCCGCGGAGTTCAGCGCTCGCTTCGGCCCCGGCGACTCCGATATCGCGAAGGTGACGGATTGGTTGAAGCGGCAGGGCTTCAAGGTTACGTCGGTCAACGCGCGCGCGCGCGACGTCGCGTTCACGGGGACGGTGGCGAAGGCGCAAAATGCATTCCGCGTCAGGATTGCCGCGACCGCCGACGGCGCGCTCTATGCGAGCCTCAACGAACCGTCAGTGCCGGCGGCGCTGGCGGGGCTGATCGATTCGATACACGGTCTCGACAACTTGCTCCGCAGCGCGCCGGCGCGCCGACTCATCAGCACTGATGCCGGCTCGTCGTCGCCTGACGCGCACCTCAATGGCTTCGGCAATGCGTTCGGCCCCGGCGACATGGCGACGTTTTACGATTCGACTCCGTTGCTGAATCAACAAATCGACGGACACGGCACGTGCATCGCGATCGCCGAGGATTCGAACCTCGACCGCAGCGGCGCCGACGCGTTCAACGCGCACTTCGGCCTGCCGGCCTTCAACGCCGGAAATTTCCAGACCGTGCTGGCTGATGGTACCGATCCGGGAGTCACCTCGGACGGCATCGAAGCGATGGTCGACGTGAACTACTCGCATGCGGCCGCACCCGGCGCGAAGATCGTCGTCTATGTAGGGGATCCGAACAATTCGAATAGCGGCAGCGGACTGCTCGATGCAATTCTCCTCGCCGTGAACGACGACGAGTGCGGTGCGATCAGCATCAGCTTTTCCTTCTGCGGGGCGCCGCACAAATTCTACAAGCAGCTGGGCAGCATGTTCGCGCAGGGTGCGGCGCTGGGTCAGTCAATTTTCGTTTCGACGGGAGACGAGGGTGCGGCTGGATTGGTCCTGAGCAAAGCGCAGCACGCGTGCGTCACCGCTCGCAAGGCGACGGTCAACGAACTGGCGGGCGCACCGCAGGTCACAGCGATCGGAGGCACCCAATTCACCCCGAACTTCGACGGCAACGGCAACGACGTCGGATCGGTGGCCGAGAGCGCGTGGAACGATGCATCCGGGGCAACCGGCGGCGGGCGCAGCAAGGTGTTCAAGAAACCGCAATTTCAAGCGGGTCTGTTTCCCAAGGACAAGAAGCGCGATCTGCCCGACATCTCGCTCGGCGCAAGCCCTCTCTCACCCGGCTTTTTCTTCGGCGATCCCGCGACGGAATTTCAGCTGGTCGGCGGCACCAGTATCGGCGCTCCGTACTGGGCGGGAATCAGCCAGTTGATCGCGCAGTCGACCGGCGACCGCGTCGGCAATATCAATACTCGCCTCTACCAGCTCGGCGCGATGGCAAATCCCGGCGTGACCGGAATCCGCGACGTCACTTCGGGCAGCAATTCGTTCGGCAATGTCGCCGGCTTCAACGCCGGTCCCGGATTCGACAAAGCGACCGGATGGGGTACGGTCGATATCGGCCTGTTCGTGCCGGCGTATATTGGCCGGTAGGCTCTTTCGCGACAGAAAAGAAAAACGGCTCCCCGTGAAGGGAGCCGCTTTGTTTTTCGCACTGCAATCTCGACTAGCGCTTAGTCGCCCGGGTAAGGCGTGATGCGCAGGTACGGCTTCACGACCTTGTAGCCCTTCGGGAATTTCTGTTTCAGCACCGCGGGATCCTGCAGCGACGGCACGATGATGCAGTCCTCGCCCTTCTTCCAGTCGGCGCCGGTCGCAACCGAGTACTTGTCGGTCAGCTGCAGCGAATCGATCGAGCGCAGTATCTCCTGGAAGTTGCGCCCGGTGCTCGCCGGATAGGTGAGCGTCAGCCGGATCTTCTTGTTGTTGTCGATTACGAAGACCGAGCGGACCGTCAGCGTATCGTTCCACTCGGGATGAATCATATCGTACAGCTTCGAGACCTTTTTGTCCGCGTCGCCGAGGATCGGGAAATTCATCTTGACGTTCTGGGTTTCCTCGATGTCCTTGATCCACTTCTTGTGCGATTCGACGTCGTCCACGCTGACGCCGATCGGCTTGATGTTGCGCTTCTCGAACTCCGGCTTCAGCTTTGCAACGGTGCCGAGCTCGGTGGTGCAGACCGGGGTGAAGTCCTTGGGATGGGAGAACAGGATCGCCCACCTGTCGCCAATCCAGTCGTGAAATCTAATCGTTCCTTCGGTGGACTCCTGAGTGAAATCAGGAGCGACGCTTCCGATATGAAGTCCCATCTTCGTTACCTGCCTTTCCGCAATGTTTTGATTTGAAGGGGCATCAATCGAAGTATCGCTCCGCCGACAGTCGGTCAAGACCGTCGCCGGCTTGCGCCTTTGATCGCCAAAACTTCACCCGCGTCACTTCGCCTTCACTCTTTTGAAATCCGGTTTGCGCTTCTCCAGAAAGGCGGTCACGTATTCCTTGTGCTCGGGACTGACGTAGCATTTCTCAAGCGCGAAGCCCTCGAACGCCATCGCGGTCTCGAGCGTGCCGTCGAGTCCCTGGTAGAGCGCCCTGCGAGTGAACGCGAGCGACGTGGGCGAGCACTGCAGCATCTCGCCGGCCAGCTCGCGTGCGGTCGCGGCCAAATCCTTGAACGGTACGACGCGGCTGACCAGCCCCATCGCCAGGCACTCGGCGGCCGGATACTGGCGCCCGGTGAGCATCATCTCGGCGGTGCGCGAAAGCCCGATCAGCCGCGGCATCAGGTAGCTCGATCCAAGTTCGCTCATCAGGCCGACGCGCGGGAAAATCACGCCCATCTTCGCGTTGTCGGAGGCGATCCGCACGTCGAGCAGCAGCGGAATCGTGCATCCGACGCCGAGCGCGTAGCCGTTGATCGCCGCGATAGTCGGCTTCGACAGATTGCGCATGATGCTCGGCAGCGAGACGCCGGCGGGGCGCCGCTCCTCGCCCTGCGAATGCTCGTCGCGCGCCTTGATCTGCGAGGCGAACATGCTCATGTCCGCGCCCGCGCAAAACGCGCGGTCGCCGGCGCCGGTCAGAATGATCACGCGGACGTCGTCGTCGGCGTCGGCACGGATCATCGCGGTGGTGATCTCGGCGCCCATCGTCGCCGTGTACGCGTTCATCTTGGCGGGACGATTAAGGGTGATCGTCGCGATCTCGTCGCTGACTTCGTAGAGAATCGTTTCGTATGCCATCGCTAACTCCGATGTGGTTGCCGGCTACCGCTTCCGTTTGGCCTTGCGGCGCGACTCGCGGGTCTTGGCCTGGAGCCGGGACTTCTTGCGTTTGCGTCGCCGTTTGATTTCCTTTTGCCGTTCGCTCGCCATCAATACCTTCCTGGTTGATTGTGCCGGGTAACGATTTCCGTCGTTGCCTTTCTATTAGTCCAGCGGCACCGTTCGTTCCACCTTTGCGCCCGACTCCAGATGCACCCCCGACGAGGTCGTGAACGGCCTGCCCTTGCCCGAGCGGTTCTCGACGTAAACGTCATAGTCGCCGGGATCGAGCTTGAAGCGGTGCTCGATGCCGGGCCCGTTCTCCGCGACGCGGGTCTGCGTGCCGGCGCGCAGAATCACTACCTGCGTCGCGTTGTCGATTCCGCTCTTCGCGAGTTCAGTCTTGACCAGCAGTTCCGCCGGCACCACTTCGTCCATCGTGAGGACCGCGCCGTGCCCGGGCGCGAGCTTCACCGCGTGCCAATCGTAGCCCTGCGGCGGCGCGTCGACATGGACGTCGACCATGCTCGGCGCGAACAGGTACTTGTCGCCGGTGAGGAAGCTCGCGACCTTCGCGTGCGGCGGATCGGATGACGTCACCGTCACGCCGAAGCCGGGGTCTTTGCCGGTGCGATCCTTGACGCTGACCTGCAGCGCCGCGACGTTGGTGATCAGCACCGTGTGCGTGCGTCCCGCCTCGATTCGCACGTCGTCTTTGGTGATCGTGCCGCCGACCACGGGCAGCACGAGTTTGTAGTCGCCGGCCGGCAGCGGGACCGTCGTGCCGGCGGTCACTTGCGCAACTTCTTTCCCGTCGGATGCGTATACGTGAGCGGCGTTTTTCGCGCCGGCGCCGTTGTCGCCGAGCACGTCGAGTTTCAAATTGCCCGTTGAGGTTGACGCGCACCACGCGAGCGAAGCGGCCAGAACCGCTGCCACGGCGGGCGCGAGCGCGCGAATCAGTCTCGTTCTCATCGGCGGAGTCGTATCTTATGGAGGCGAGCGGACGCGCGCTACTCAGGCGACTGTGCGCGAGAAGCGGCGCGTCGCGAATCAGCGCATCAGGGTGCGGGCTTCTTCGACCTGCTTCTGAATCGCGGGATGCTTCGCCGCGGCGAATCGCGAGAGCACTTCCTGGAAGGAGCGGGTCGCCTCGGTTTTGCGTCCCAACCGGTCCAGGCGTTTGCCCTTGTTCACCAGCGCGCGTGCGACTTCCGCCTGGATCGGCGGCTCGGGGCTTGCAGCGAAGCGGGCGCATGCGGCGTCGAGCGCGGCGATCGCGTCGTCGTCGCGTTTCAGCGCGCCGAGGCTCGCGGCCTTGTTGACCATCGCGCGAATCGCGCGCTCGCGCTTGGCCGGCTCTTCCGAGTTGACGTTGGCCGCAACTATTTCGTCGTAGAGCGCGATCGCTTCCACGTCGCGTCCGAGTTTGCCGAGCCGCACTGCTTTGTTGACCATCGCGCGGCCGACTTCCTCCTGGATCACTGGATTGTCGACAGTCGCGAAGCGCTGCACCACGGCGGTGTATGCGGCCACGGCTTCGTCGTTGCGTTCCAGTGCGGCGAGCATCGCACCGCGCTGAAACATCGCCCGCGCGACCTGCGCCTGTATCGCGATCTCTGTTGCGGCGCCGAACTTCGAGATGACTTCGTCACAGACCGCTATCGCTTCTTCGCGGCGGCCGAGCGCGCTTAGATCGACGGAGATATTCACCGTCGCCTTGGCGGCGGTCTCGCGCAGATTTTCCGCCGGCGAGTCGCCGAAGCGCGCCCCGAGTTCGCGATAGACGGCAATCGAATCGATCTTGCGGCCCAGGTGCGAGAGGTTGCCGCCCTTGTTCAGCATCGAGCGCGCAACCGCGTCGAGCAGATCCGATTCGGTGGCGGAGCTGAACTGATCGATCACGCGGTCGTAGGACTTGATCGCTTCGGCATACTCGCCGAGGCGACCGTGCTCGACGCCAATATGAAACATCGGCAGCGCCAGGTGATTGCGCGAGCGTTGGTCGCGTGCGCCCGCAAAGCGCGTGATAACGCCCTCGAACACAGCGATTGCTTCGCGCCGGCGCTCCAGGTGCGCGAGAAACAGCCCCTTCCTGAG
>DASQHV010000128.1:0-4167 GCA_035631915.1 Candidatus Acidiferrales bacterium
CGAATTCCGGCGCGACGTACGCGGTGGCGCTGAGCTCGACGACCACGGCCGGTCCGTGGATTCGTGTGCGCGCGCCAAGCGACTCGCGATCGTAGACCGGCACCGGGCGCTGGCGCTCGCCGACGATCACTTGCGCGCGAGAAATCGGCGCGGGCTTCTTCGCGATGCGCGCGAATCGTTTCGGCCTCGCGTCAGACGCGTCCGCGACTGCGCGTATTCGAAGATTCACCACTTCGACCGCCGCATCGGGGGCGGCATGGCCAAACGTCCGGCGATGCAGCGCGTGAAAGTCCGCGACGAATCGCGGCGTCAGCGCGATTTCGAGTTCGTACGACTGCCCGCGATAGCGCATGTCGGCCCGCAGCTCGTGGCGAATCGTGCGCGCGCCGTCGGCCTTGAGCTCCGCGCGCACGCGCCGAACCATCGCGTCGCTCCGCGCGAGCATCCGCCGATAATCCGGATTCGTTTCGCGCACCGTGAGCGAGTACTCGCGCCCGAGCGGCGCGCCCACCGCGCCCCACGCGCAGAGCAGCCCGGGATTTCGCGGCATCACGATATGCCGGATGCCCAAGTCGAGCGCCAGTTCGCAGGCATGCATCGGACCGGCACCGCCGAACGCCAACAGCGCGAAGTCGCGCGGATCGTAGCCGCGCTCGACGGTGATCACGCGAATCGCGCGCTCCATGTTCGCGTTGACGACGCGAATCACGCCGCGCGCCGCGGCATGAGCTCCGGTCTTCATCGCACGCGCGAGCCGGGAGATCGCGCGAGCCGCTCGCTGCGGATTCAACTTCATCGCGCCGCCCAGGAAATGCTCCGCGACCATGCGCCCCGCGACCAGGTCAGCGTCGGTCACCGTCGGCGCCTCGCCGCGTCCGTAGCACGCCGGCCCGGGATCTGCACCCGCGCTCTCAGGGCCGACGCGAAGCGATCCGCCCGCGTCGACGCGTGCGATCGATCCACCGCCGGCGCCGACCGTATGGATGTCGATCACCGGCGTCCGCACCGCGTAGCCGTTGGGATGGCTCAGCGTTCGAATCCGAGCGCGCCGGTCGAACAACGATACGTCAGTCGATGTGCCGCCCATATCGAAGGTGATGAAGCGGTCCGTGCCGAATGCCCGCGCCAGGCTCGCCGCGCCGATCACGCCGGCGGCCGGGCCGGACAGGATTGTGCGCACCGGCTCGTCGCGCGCCACGCGCGCGCCTATCGCCTGGCCGTTGGATTGCATGACTCGCAGCCGCGTGCGCTTTAGCCGCGCCTCGAGGTTCTTCAGATGCGCCGACATGCGCGGCGCGACGTATGCGTTCACGACGGCGGTCGAGAAGCGTTCGTACTCGCGATACTCGGCGAGAATGCGATGCGACACGGAAAGAGGGCGCCCGAGAGTCGCGAGCACGCGCGCCAGCGTCTCTTCACTCCTCGGATTCGCATATGAATGAAGCAGGCAAACCGCAAATGACTCGGCTTTGCTGCGAGCGGCGACGCGGCGGATACGCGCGAGTTCGGCAGTCGTCAGCCCGCGTTGAATCCTCCCGTCGAACAGGCTGCGCTCGGCCACGCCAAAGCGCATCGTGCGAGCGACCAGCGGCTCCGGCCGCGAAGGCGACAGCGCGTAGAGCTCATCGCGATTTTGCCGGCCGATCTCGATCAGGTCTTCGAAGCGCGCGTTGGTGAACAGCGCGACGCGCGCGCCCTTGCGCTCAAGCAGTGCGTTGGTCGCGACCGTTGAGCTGTAGGTCAGCGCGGCGGGCGATTCACTGCTAAGCATCTCGCGCAGCCCCCGAATCACGGCGTCGGCCGGGTCGCGCGGGGTCGAGAGCACCTTGCGAACCAGAACCTTGCTGCCGACGAGCGCGACAAGGTCGGTGAATGTGCCGCCGGTGTCGACGCCGACCGTAATCTCGACCGCGCGCCGCTTCACGATGCTCTCAGCAGGATCTTGAAGTTCAACGGATTGCGCGCGGCCTCGAACGCCGCGAGCCCGTCTTCCAGCGCGAAGGTAGCGTCGATCAATAGACGCGGATCGATCTTGCCAGCTTCCAGAGCCGCCAGCGCGGGTTGAAAACGGCCGCATCGCGAACCGACGACCGTGATCTCGTTGACGACGAGCGGAGCCAGGTTGATTTCCGTACCGGCTGCGGCGGTGCTCTTCAGAATGATTGTGCCGCGCGGCTTCACCAACTCCATCGCGCGCTGGAGACCTGCGCCGCTGCCGCTGCAGTCGACTATGACGTCGAATTTTTCAGTGAGCGATTCGTCGGGCGCCGTCGCGAGTCCGAGCGATGCCAGTCGCGCGAGTTTCTCGCGATGGTGCCCACTGACCAGCGCCTGGTGTCCTTCGGCTTTCAGCGTCAGCCCGACCAGTGCTCCCAGGCGTCCGTCGCCAAGCACGACGATCGATTTGTTTCGCGCCAGCTGAACTTGCTCGAGAATCTCGCAAGCTGCTGCCACCGGTTCGGTGAACACCGCGACGTCGTCGGGCATCGAGTCGGGAATCGGGATCAGGTTCGCGTCGGGCAGCCGCAGAAATTCCGCAAACGCGCCGTCGCGCCCGAGGATTCCAAGCACCGTGCGATTCGCGCAGTGCCGCGCGAGCCCGGTGGCGCACGTTGCGCAGCGTCCGCAGCCTGCATTTATTTCGCCGACGACGCGCCGCCCGCGAAGATTCGGATTTGAGGTCGCGGCGACTGTGCCGACGAATTCATGCCCCGGCACGCCGCGATACTTCATGTATCCGCACGCAATCTCCAGGTCGGTGCCGCAGATTCCGGCGAGCGCGACACGCACGACACTCTCGCCCGGCGCGATTACCGGCTCGGGGTAGTCGCTGCGGAACGTGAGACCGTCGTCGAATACCAGCGCGCGCATCCGCCGATTGAAACAAAAATGCCGCAGGGTCGGCTACCCCGCGGCTTTCGCGCGCGTCGGAGTATGGAGATCGATTTGCTAGTCGGCCGGCTTCGCAGCGGGAGCCTTCTCCGACGACGACGCCTTCGTCGCGCTGGACGCCGGCTTGCTGTCCTTGCTCTCGACGCTCGGCTTCTTCGACGTCTCGCTCGTCGACGACGCCGCGGCGCTGTCAGTCGCGGTGCTCGAGGACGCCGTCGTATCCGTACCGTTCGACGTTCCCTTCTTCGCGTAGTCCGTCGCGTACCATCCGCTACCCTTCAGGATGAACGAACCGCGCGAAATTTGCCGCTCGACCTTGCCCCTGCACGTCGGACACTTCTTGAGCGGCCCTTCGGTGATTCGCTGCATCACCTCGATCACGCCGCACTTGCCGCACTTGTACTCGTAGATTGGCATTCGCTGAACGCGCCTGCTGACCGGATCAGCCGACGCCCTTAATTGTAGGTAACCACCAGCGCCCGCCCTGTCAATGAAAACGTGCGGTTTCGCCGAAAATTCGCCCGATTTCGAACTAGCAATCGCTATTTGCGGCTGCCAATCGATTTTTCGTCGATCAGCTTGCGCAGGCGCGACGCCACTCGCGACGCCTCGTGCGTGACGATTCGAATCGTCTTGCGGCGCGATGTTGCTCCGCGAACGATCATCATCGCCGAGCGCGGCACCTTGAGTTCTGCGGCCAGGTACTCGACCAACTCGGCGTTGGCCTTCCCCTTGTCGGGCGACGAATGGACCGCGACCACCAGCGCTTCGGGACTCGTGCGCACGACGCCGCGCCGCGACGCGCCCGGGCGTGCCGCAACTTCGATCGTCACTTCGTCGACGCCGACCGTCATCCACGGCCAATCGCCGCTCGCGATCATGCCGCGGCGCCAGCGTTCACGTAGGCATGCCGGTCAGCGCCTGCACCAGCGTGGGAATCAGGTACTGCTGCAGAAAACTAATCCCGAGGATCACGACCAGCGGTGAAAAATCGATTCCGCCGAAGATCACGGGAAGGTGCTCGCGGATCCAATCGAAGATCGGCTCGGTGATCGAGTAGATGAAGCGAACGATCGGGTTGTAAGGGTTGGGTTCGATCCAGGTGAGCACCGCCGAGATGATCACGATCCAGAAATACAGCTGGAGCAAGCCCTCCAACGTGCGCGCGACGAAAAAAATCAGGTTGGTGTATGCGTACAAGCGATCGATTCCCGTCAGTGGATTCCGCGGCCCAGCTCCCGCGAGCGTTCCGCGGCGGCGCGCACGGCGGCGGCC
>DASQHV010000129.1:0-4310 GCA_035631915.1 Candidatus Acidiferrales bacterium
TCAGCTCAACACCGGGCGTCCGCTCGGCGTCGCCAATCCGGAAAAGCCGCTGATGCGCACGGGACGCAAGCCGCACGGCGAGATGCCGGACATCCGCGGCGGCTTCGACCCGCAGATCCGAATCAAGGACATGGACCGCGAGGGAATCGACGTTGCTGTGCTGTTTGCGACGGTGGTGTCGAGTTTCTGCGCGCTGAAGAGCGTCGACTTCGAACTCGCGATGATTCGCGGGTACCATCGATGGCTCGCCGACTATTGCGAGGCGTATCCGGAGCGGCTGAAGGGTGTCGCGATCGTGCCGATGCGCGCGCCGGAACTGGCGGCGGCGGAGATTCGCCGCGTCGCGAAGGAGCCGTGGTGCGTCGGCATCTACTTGTCATCGCACATGGAGGACAAGCTGCTCGACCATCCGGGGTTCCATCCGATTTGGAATGCGTGCGTCGAGACCGACCTGCCGGCCTGCTTTCACGGCGGCACGGCGCGACCGCCGTACGGCCTGGGCACGTTCGAGATGGGCAACAATCTTTTCATCCAGCACTCCGCGACCAACCCGTTCGAGGTGATGCGCGGGATTGCGGCGTTCGTCGGCGGTGGCGTGCTGGATCTCTTTCCCAAGCTGCGGGCTGCGTTCCTGGAGGCAGGCGTGGGCTGGCTGCCGTTCTGGATGGAGCGCCTCGACGAGCACTACGAGCTGATGCCGGAATACGTGCCGTTCCTCAAGCGCAAGCCGTCGGAGGTGATGCGCAGCGAGAATTTTTTCATCTCGTGCGATCCCGACGAGGAGACGCTGCCGTTCGTGGTCGATACGATTGGCGCCGAGCACATCTTATATGCGTCCGACTACCCGCACTTTGACGGGCGCTTTCCGCACACGGTGAGCCTGACCGCGGGACGCAAGGATTTCGACGCGGCCGTGCAGCGCAAGATTTTGCATGAGAATCCCGCGCGGCTGTACACTCGGCTGCAATAGGCGCGAAGATAAGCGGATGAGGATATTCAAAATTGCGAGCGCGATGCTGTTGGCAGTCGCGCTGAACGTGGTATTTGCGCGCGTCGCGCGCGCCCAGGCGCAGGTGCCGCCCCAGGATCCTCAGCAACTCGCGCTGGATTTGAAGAAGGCGAGCGAGGTTGCCGATCGCCATCGAAGCGACCTGATGAAGATCAAGCACGTGACCGGCGTGATCGCCGAAACCAACAACGACAACGAGGCGGGCCTGCTGGTTGAGATTGACGATCCGGAAAACACCGACGACGTGTCGCGCGGTCTGCCGTCGCAGATCGAAGGCTTCCCGGTGCAGGTCGATGTGGCGGTCGGCGACGATGACGACGACAGCGACACCGACACCGACGACGACTCCGACGCGCCCAAGCTGCGCGCGTCGAAGAGCTCGATTGCGGGCGGCGGGATCGTCGCGCACGACGCCGGCGCCAAGGGGTCGTCCTCGGCAGCGTCGACACCGAAGCTGGGCGCGGCGAAGAACTGACTCAACGTCGAATCAACTTGACTGCAAATCTTGCGACTCCTTATAGTTGGCTTTCGGAGTCCCGAACTCATTTTCGGATTCGTTAGATTCGGCGCTGCGCGACCGGTCGCGACGTCGAAAACCCCGATTTGACAATGGATTTCGCGCCGGCCCAGAGATGAAACGAACAGAGAAAATGACCTTCCTGGAGCAGATTTATCTGCCCGAAATCCTGAAGGGTCTCGCGATCACCAACTACCATTTCTTCCGCAACCTGGCGATTCACACCGCGCATCTGTTCGGGCTCAAGAAGGGCACCAACGCCACCTCGACCACGCAATATCCCGATCAGCGCAAGCACTACCCCGACAACTTCCGCGGCAGTCATCGCCTGACGCTGCGCGCGGACACATCCGTGCGATGCACCGCGTGTTTCCTGTGCGCGACGGCCTGCCCCGCGCAATGCATCTACATCGAAGCGGGCGAGTCGCCTGACCCGCAGATCGAGAAGTTCCCGGTGCGCTACGAAATCGACACGCTGCGATGCATCTACTGCGGGCTGTGCGTCGAGGCGTGCCCGTGCGACGCGATCCGGATGGACACCTACGTGCATCCGCGCATCTGGGGCTTCGACCGCAAGGATTTCGTCGAGACCAAGGAACAGCTGATGCATCGCTCCCACGTGCTTGCGGACAAGGGGCGCGACGGCAACATGAACGAGATGCTCGAGTGGTACCGTCAGCAGGACGCGGAGGTCTACAATTCGCAGCGCCCGGAGCTCAGGACCTTTACCAATCGCGACGTGCCGAAGAACTACGCCGAGGCGCCCGACCACGTTGACGAGCTGGCGGTGATCGACCGGCATCGGGCTCGCGGCGCGAAATAGTCAGATGACGCGCGTCACTATCGGATTGACGATTGCGGGGCTGCTCGTATTGTTTGTCGCGTATGCGCAGGGCGTGCGCGTGATTCACGGCGGCGACGTCGTCAGTCACATGTACTGGGCGACGGGCGCGATCACGCTGGTCGCGCTGGCCAACTTTATCGCGGTGGCGCACCTGGCGCGGTCGGAGCGGATGATCCGCGAACTGCGCGCGCTGTGCGAGAAAAACGGAATCGACTACGGCGAAGACTAATCCGCAACTTGCGCTATAGTAATTGGTAAGAAGTCCAACGCCGGCTGCGAGATGCCGGCGGCGGAGGTGACGCGATGACCCAGATTGAAGCCGCACGCAAGAATATCATCACCAAGCAGATGACCGAGGTCGCCGAGGACGAGGGCCTGGCGCCGGAGGAAATTCGCGCGCTGGTCGCGACCGGCGAGGTGGTGATTCCGCACAACATTCATCACGAGTTCCGCGCGATCGGAATCGGCAAGCGGCTGCGGACCAAGGTCAACGCCAACATCGGCGCGTCGAACTTTCATCAACTGGTCGAGGAAGAGGTCGAAAAGCTCTACACCGCGGTCCGCTTCGGCGCGGACTCGGTGATGGATCTTTCGACCGGCACCGACCTGGACAAGATTCGCATCGAGATTTTGTCGCGCTGCCCCGTGATCCTGGGCACCGTGCCGATTTACCAGCTCGGCTCGGAGCGCTCGATCATGGAGATGGAGGCGGAGTTCTTCCTCGACGTGATCGAACGGCAGGCGCGCCAGGGCGTCGACTACATGACGCTGCACTGCGGCGTCACGCGCGAGTCGGTCAAGCGCCTGCGCGGGCATCAGCGCATCGAGGGCATCGTGTCGCGCGGCGGTGCGATGCTGGCGGCGTGGATCGAGCGCACCGGCAACGAAAATCCGCTCTACGAACATTTCGACGAGGTCTGCGCCGTGCTGCGCGAGCACGACGTGACGATCTCGCTCGGCGACGGGCTGCGTCCGGGCGCCACCGGCGACGCCACCGACCGCGGGCAGCTCGCGGAGCTGCTGGTGCTGGGCGAGTTGACCGAACGCGCGCGCGCGATGGGCGTGCAGGTGATGATCGAGGGTCCGGGGCATGTGCCGCTCGACCAGATCGAAGCCAACGTGCAGCTCGAGAAGCGCGTGTGCGGCGGCGCGCCGTTCTACGTGCTGGGACCGCTGACCTGCGACGTGGCGCCGGGCTACGACCACATCACGGGCGCGATCGGCGGCGCAATCGCGTCGGCGGCGGGCACCGATTTTCTGTGCTACGTCACGCCGGCCGAGCATCTGCGGCTGCCCGATATCGACGACGTGCGCGAAGGCGTCATCGCGACGCGAATCGCGGCGCACTCGGGCGACCTGGTCAAGGGCGTGCGCGCGGCGAAAGTCTGGAACGATCAGATGTCGCGCTATCGCAAGGCGCTCAACTGGGAAGGCATGTACGCGATGGCGATGGATCCGGACAAGGCGCGCCGTTACAAGGAAGAGAGCGAGGCCGCCGGCTCCAACGTGTGCACGATGTGCGGATCGCTGTGCTCGATCAACATCGACAACGCGGCGCTGAAGTTCACCAAGAAGCGCGCGATTGCCGAGGCCGAGGCCCATGCCGCCGGCCGATAGCAACAACATCCCCGACTACGCGGCGGCGATCGAGCTTGCGCTGCCGGACCATCGCGGCGAGACGCGGCGGCTGGCGGATTTTCGCGGCCACAACCTGGTGGTCTATTTCTACCCGATGGACGACACGCCGGGATGCACGGTCGAGGGCAAGGAGTTCCGCGACAACTTCGAGAATTTCGAGGCGCTGGATTGCATCGTCGTGGGCGTCAGCACGGACTCCGTCGAGCGGCATCGCGCGTTCGCGGAAAAGCACGCGTTCCCGTTCATCCTGCTTGCCGATACCGAGGGGCGTCTGGCTACCGCGTTCGGCGTGTTGAAGGGCA
>DASQHV010000130.1:0-3409 GCA_035631915.1 Candidatus Acidiferrales bacterium
GCAAAGCAGGATCAGCGCCTGCTCCGTCAGCGTCCCCGACAGCTCCAACCTGATGTTGTCGTATCCGACGCCCAGCGTCTGAGGTACGAAGTATCCAACGACACCCACCACCAGGCCTCCGAGCGCAGGCCACCACATCCAATGGATCGGCAACAGGCCGAAGGCGTCCTCGATCAGGTAGACCGCGCGCGTCACGCCAACCGAGGCGAGGCCCACGGCCGCACCGAGCAGGATATACAGCACCAGCGCGGTCTGATTGGCGGGGGCAACGCTGTCCATCGCAAATATCGGCGCGGAGCCCATGAACGCCATGCGAACCGCCGTCGCCACCACGCTGGCGAAAGTGACCGGAATCAGGGAACGAGGCCGAAACTCGAAAAGCAGAAGCTCGACCGCAATCAGAACTCCCGACACCGGACTCCCGAAGGTTGCCGCCATCCCGGCGGCCGCTCCCGCTGACAGAAGAATTTTTCGCTCGTCCGCGGTCGTCTCAAGCAACTGGCCTATCAGCGAGCCGAGCGCGCCTCCCGTCGCGATGATCGGGCCCTCCGCGCCGAACGGACCGCCAGTCCCGATTGCAATGGCGGCGGAGATTGGCTTCAGAAATGTAATTCGCGGCGGAATCCGGCTTTGATTCTGAAGCACCTGCTCCATCACTTCCGGAATTCCATGTCCGCGGATGGCCGCTGAACCGTAGCGCGCCATTAGCCCAACGATCAGGCCGCCCACCGCGGGAACGATGATTACGAGCAGGCCGAGATGGTTCGCGGAGGGCGAGCTGAAGTCCGCCGACAGGCGGCCGTAAAATGACAAGTTGGTTATAAGCCCGATCAGCCGCAACAAGATCTGAGCGATCAATCCCGCTGCAATTCCTACCACTATCGCGATCAGCGTGATGAAAACGACGCGGCCATTCACGGACGTGCCGTGCGACGGCGCAACGACCGATTCGAGCGCCGGGCCCATCGAAGGCGCGATAGGCAGCCCTTCGGTAGATGACGAACGGGCAATCCGATGGTCGGCAGCAGTCGGATCAGTGTCTGGCGGTGGTTTGGGTGTGCTGGGCGGCGACTCCGTCATTTGAATCGCTCAAAACTTTCCGGCGTAGTCGTCGATATTCTGAAACGCATACGGCAGGAAGCGCTGCGCGTCGACGGTGCCGATGCGCTTTGCGTTCGCGTACACGTCACCTTCCATGTAAACGGCGCCGCGGAATTCCAGAATTTCAAGCTCGGTAATCGGATCGTGATGCGACGGCTTGAAGATCACCTTGCCCTGCCCGCGCTTCAGCACCCGCAGCTTGGTTTCGAATTGCGCATGCACCAGCGCAGGATCGAACTCCAGGCCGCGGCCGTCCGCCGCGTGCATGTACTTGAAATGAAAGCGTCCGCTTTTAGCCGGCCCGGCAATCGGCACGTCCTCGGTCAGCCGCGCCTCAACCGACATGTAGTTGACGCCCAGGCGCTCGATCGCGCCGCGCGTTACGTCGCCGTCGCTCTCCAGGCGCACGCGCGCCTGCTTCTTCGGCTCTCCGAACAGCTCACGCCCGAAAATTATCGCGACGTCCGTCGACATCGGCATCGCCAGGCAATAGCTCGCTTCGATCCCGTTGTACTTCGCCGGCACGTCGACCCATCCGCCGGCGAACGCGCCGACGCAATTCGAGCTGCCGAACGTCCCGACGCCGACCGACACGATCGGCTCGCCGACCGGCTCGAGCGGCGGCGGCAAGACCTGGCGAATAATCTCCGCACGGGTCAGGTAGCTGACGGTGAGGGTACGGCCTTCGAGGAACGCGGGCTTGGCCAGCACGTCTTCGATCTTTTTGATTTCTTCCGCCGACTTCATCCAGCTGTTGCCTGCCATGATGAACCTCCGTGCGGATTTCTCCGCTACTGAAATCTAGGCATCACGCGCTCCGCGAACTGGCGCATCGAATCCAGCACGTTGCGATGCCCGCTGATGCCGCCAATCTCAAACCAGCACACCAGCCGCGAAAATTCAAAACGTTCCTTCAGTTCCGCGATCCGATCGATGCAATACTCCGGGTCGCCGAAAATTCCCATCATCGAGTCGACTGTGGCGTAGTCGATATTGCGCAGCCGGTCGCGCACCTTCTGAAACTCCGCCTGGTGCACGGCACCGAGGCTCTCAGGTTCGATGATTTCGCCGACCGCGTTGAAGTAGTTGCGCAGGCTCGGCTCGATCGTCGCCCGCACCTGCGCGCGGTCGCGGCCGACGAAGACCATCAGCGCTGCCGCCAGCCAATCGTCGGGACGTTGATGTCCCGCGTCCTTCAACGCGCGATTGTAAATCTGCAGACGCTCTGCCAGCACCGGAATCGGATTGACCGGCCCGCCTGCAAAGATCGGGTAGCGATTCGCTCCGGCAAACGTGAAGGTGTCGGGGCTGTTGGCGGCGAGACGAATCGGCGGATGAGGCCGCTGGAGCGGCTTCGGCACGACCTCGACGCCCTCAGGATTCGCAATCGCCTCCGCCCCCGAATGTTTCACGTGAAACATCACGCGCTTTTGTGTCCACGCCGCCTTGACTATTTCGAGTCCGCTCTCGAATAGCTCACGGCTATTCGTCGTTTCTACGCCATAGCCGCGGTAGTTCAACGGAAAGGCGCCACGCCCCGCGCCGAACTCGACGCGGCCGCCACTCAACACATCGAGCGTCGCGGCTTCCTCGGCAAGTCGAATCGGATGATGCAGCGGCATCAGATTCACTGCGATGCCGAGGCGGATTCGCGCCGTGCGTTCGGCGATCGCGGCCAGAATCATCAGCGGCGCCGGCATCACGGAGAAGCGCGGCGCGAAATGAACTTCGGCCAGCCACACGGTGTCGAAGCCAAGGCGGTCAGCCTCCACGGCCTCGGCAATCAATTCGCGGTAGCGCTCGGCGGTGTTCTGCGTTGCAGCTTCGGGAAGCTGGTAGAAGATGTCGAATTTCATGCCGGCTAGTAGCGCCCGAGTGCAGCGACGCGTTCGCGATGAAACGCGGGCGCGCCGAAGTAGGATTCGTTGAAGCGCGCGCGCTTGAACCAGATGTGCATGTCGTGCTCCCAGGTGAAACCGATGCCGCCGTGCATCAAGACCGCGCGGTCGGTGCCGCGGCTGTAGATTTCGCAGAGACGCGCCTTCGCCATCGCAGCGCCGCGAGACACATCCGCAGCTCCGGTGTCGAACGCATACGCCGCGTACCACAGCAGTGCGCGCGCCGGTTCCAGGTCCGCGACGATTTCCGCTGCGGCATGCTTGAGCGCCTGGAACGATCCAATCGGCTTGCCGAACTGCTCGCGCACTTTCGAGTACTCGACCGCCATCTCGAGCGCTCGTTCCATCCCGCCGATCGAATCTGCGGCAACCGCAATCGCGGCGACGTCGACCAGCGACGCGTAGAGATT
>DASQHV010000131.1:0-1868 GCA_035631915.1 Candidatus Acidiferrales bacterium
CGCTTACGCAGGGTGGCTTCCACGGCTTTCGCGGGACGCTCGGCAACAAGGCGTTCGCCGTCGTCGGTCACGGCGTCGGTCTCGCGACGGCGCGCGACAATGCGCGCCGCGCCTTCGACTTCTTTCACAACGTCGAACTCGTCATCGGCACGGGTGTGGTCGGTGCCCTGACCGAGGGTCTCAAGCCAGGCGATCTCATTCTCGCCGATCGGATTCTCGCCGCCCGCGCCGGCGCCGACTCCTTCGATCACATCATGACCGTCGCCGACGCGCATCTGCGCGAGATCGGGCGCGCGATGCGCGCGGCCGATCTTGAATATTCGACGGGCGCGAACCTGACCGCGGATCGCGTGCTCGCGACGGTCGATCAAAAGCGCCGCGCGCAGGCGGCCACCGGCGCGATCGCCGTCGACATGGAAACCGCCGCGATTGCTGTGGAAGCCAACGCGCGCGGATTGCCCTTCGTGATGCTGCGTGCGGTGCTCGACGAAGTGCACGACGAAGTGCCGGGCGCCGACGCGATGTCAGACGAGCACGGGCGCGTCCGCCCGCTCGCGGCGACGTCGTACCTGGTGCGGAATCCGGCAACGATCCTTAAAATCCCGCGCTTGATGCGCAACCTTGCGCGCGCCGGCAACTCGCTCGCCAACGCGCTGGAGGCCGTCGCTTACGAAGGCCGCCTGCCGGACGCGATCAGGACTGCGCGCGCGGCGGCGCGAAGGCGCCGGCGTTGAATCCGCCGTCGATCGGCACCGCAACTCCGGTGATGAATGCCGCCTGATCTGACGCCAGGAACGCCGCCAGCGCGCCGACCTCTTCCGGTTTCCCGTTGCGTCCCAGCGGATGCATGTTGCCGGTGCGCTGCCACATCAGCGACGACGCCCCCGCCGGAATCGTGTTGCAGTTCTCCGCGATCGGCGTCTCGATCACGCCCGGGCAAATCGAAACGCATCTGATGTTGTTGCGCGCGAAGTCCAGCGCGATTCCTTTCGACATGATCACCACGCCGCCCTTCGCCGCCTGGTACGCGCCGAGGTTCGGCACGCCTTCGATTCCCGCGCCGCTCGCCGTGTTGATGATCACGCCGCCGCCCTGCTTGACCATCTGCGGAATCGCGTACTTGCATCCGAGGAACACGCCCTTCAGGCACACGTCGACGACCCAGTCCCATTCCTCTTCGCTGGTATCGACGACGGTTTTCGGCACGAACACGCCGGCATTGTTGAACAGGATGTCGAGGCGGCCGAACGCCGCGACGGTTTGACTAACCATCCGCTCGACTTGCGCCGGCACCCGCACATCGACGGCGACTGACTTCGCGACGCCGCCCGCGTTTTCGATTTCCGCCGCCGTGTTGCTGGCTGACTCCGCGCGCACGTCGGCGATCATCAGCTTGGCGCCCTCCTCGGCGAATCGAATCGCACTCGCCCGCCCAATTCCCGATCCGGCGCCGGTGATCAGCGCAACCTTGTCCTTCAGCAGCATGGCCATAAGTGTTCTCCGTCGATTTCAGCGATCCGACATCGACGCTTGCCACACTCCGCCGATTTTTGAAAGCGCGCCGCGCTGCGCGCCACTGAATGTTCTAGCGCCCGCCGGAAAGCGACGGGTGAATCCACAGGTCGGAGTCCGGGCCTACTGTGGCCGACAAGCCGCCCATGAAGCGCGCGTTCTCGCCGTCGACGAAGATGTTCACGTGGCGGCGCAATTCGCCCTGCTCGTTCAGAACGCGATCGCGAATCCCCGGATGCTCGCGCGCGATGGTCTCGATTATCTCGGCCACGGTCGCGCGCACGTCGAGCGCCAGCGGCACTTCGAGTATCTCGAGGCCGGCCGTCCATTTGCGCAGCGCCGAGGGCACGTGCACG
>DASQHV010000132.1:0-6038 GCA_035631915.1 Candidatus Acidiferrales bacterium
ACGCGGTGAGAAAAACTTCGGGCAGGCCGGCGCCTTCCTCGAAGCTGAGTGCCGCGGGAATTTTCATCGCGGAGCCGTGATGCACCGTCGCACGCTCGGCGTAACCGCCGCCCGGCAGCAGCGCCATCGCGCGATCGCCGACCTTCCATCCGCTGACCGCACTGCCGACGGCGATCACTTCGCCGGCGCATTCGAGTCCGATGATCTCCGATGCGCCTGGTGGCGGCGGGTAGAACCCCTGGCGCTGCATGATGTCGGCGCGATTCAGTCCGGCGGCGCGCACGCGAATCAGTAGTTCGTCGGGTTTGGGCGCGGGCTCGGCAACGTCGCCAAGTTTGAGCACGTCTTCGGCGCCGGGCTTTTCGACTATCACGGCTTTCATGAATCGATAACCTCGTCGATTGCGGATGCGCTGTCAAAAGAACCGTGCGGACTCACGCGCGCGGCGGCCCCTGCCGGATTCGTTCGCGCACCTTCTCCAGCGGCGTTTTCCACGGCAGCGGACTCTCGAACCACCAGGTGGAACCGGCGGCCTCGTACGGCGCGACGATCGCGCGCGCCCGCGCCTTGTCGTCGCCCGGAGTGTCGCCGGATTGAATGACGTCGAATGGCGTGGTCGCGATGCGGACGCTCTTGATGAACGCGACGAGTTCGCGCACGACGGCCGGCGTGAGCGGCTTTTCGATGTCCATCGAGATTGGCGCGATGCCGTCGAAGCGCGCGGCGCGTCGGTACGGGCGCTTATGCGGCCAGGTGCCGGCGACCCAGATCGGAATCCGCGGCTTCTGCAACGGCGTCGGCAGAAACTGCGTCTCGCGAACCGTGTAGTGCTTGCCGGCGAAGGAAAATTTTTCGCCGCTCCACAGTCCGAGCAGAATCGCCAGCCCCTCGTCGAGCATCTCGGCGCGAACCTTGTCGTCGATGGGGCCGTCGAAGATCGAAATCTCGGTGAACAGGTCGGTGCCGAGGCCTACGCCCAGCACGAGCCGGCCGCCCGAGAGATGGTCGAGCGTGACAGTCTCGCGCGCGAGCTTCCACGGATGGCGCCGAAAGAGCGGCGTCACGATCGGTCCAAGCACGATGCGACTGGTCGCGCACGCGATCGCGGCCAGCGCGATCCACGGATCGGCGACCGCGTCGGGCCATCCAACCTGGATATGATCCCAGAGAAAAAACCCGTCCCAGCCGGCGGCCTCCGCGTCGTGCGCAAGCTCGGCCAGTAATCGCGGATTTGCGTAGGGACCGAATTGGGGAAGGTCGAATGCGAACTTCATGGGCTTCGACTACAGAAGGTGCTCATGCGCTGCAAGCAAGGTGCTATGCGCGCGCTGCGGAGTCAGTAACGGATATTAACAATCAAATAGAGTCGCGTGCCGGAGTAAGTGAAGGCGGCAGCTTGAAAGTCGGGCGGGCTGAACAGCGCGGCGGCGTCGTTGGAAAATCCGTAGCCCTCCTTGGGCAGGCCGAACGCGTTCATGTTGAACTCGTGGTCGCCGTTTTCATCGTGAAAAACCACCGCCGCGTATTCTCCATGCGGCAGGCCGATGAACTCGCAGGTGGATTTGCCCCCATGGATCGGCGCCCACACGTGGCGAATCACCTTGCTGTCGTCGCGCGGAAAGGCGGCCCTGTCGTCGAACAGAGAGCATCCCACTTCGCCGGAGTCGTTGCGCAAGCCTATCACTTCGATGTCGAGCGCGGTGTCGGCAGTGGGCGTGGCAGTCGGCGTCGCGCTGGCTGTGGGAGCCGCACTAGGGGCGCCGAGCGGAGTCTGCGCACTGCATACGCGCGCGACAGCAAGCAGAATCGCAACAGCAACCGCGATCGACGCCGGCCTGTGAAATCTCTTCTTCATTGACTGACGAGGCACAGCGCTAGCGGTAGATCATTGTGATCGGAATTGTCTTCACGCTCGCGCCGTCGTAGCCGAAGCTGGTTTCATCCCACGACGGCGCCTTGAATTGCGCCTTCGCATTGTTCGAGAACCCGTAGCCTTCGATCGGATAGTGCATCCAATTGTAGTCGAACTTTTTGTTGGAGTTCTCATCGTGAAAGATGGTTACCGAATACGTCCCCGCGGGAACTCCACCGAAGAAGCATCGCGCCCGGTTGTTCTGAATCGGCATCCACAGCGTGCTCATCGCCGCCGCGTTGTTGCGCGGGTACCCCTCCGGGCTCGAAAAAAGCCGGCATCCCAATTGTCCGTTCGAATTTCGAAAACCGCTGACGACGACGTCGATGCCGTTGGTCGGCGGAGCGTTCTGCGCGCGAACCGGCGCAAGTCCCAGCGCGGGCGTGATCTGTAGTGCCAGCGCGAATGCAAGCGCGGCGATCTTCGATTTCATGCTTGAGAAGAATGAAGTTGCGAAATCAAAAATGAAAGAGGGTCCGGATGGACCCTCTTCCGCATCGTCATAGCATCTCGATCGCGACGCCTAGTTGTACGAGTTGATCACCGTAACCCCGACGTTCTGGTACGTGTTCATCTCGTCGAAAATTTTATTTATGCCGTCCAAAGCGCAGGTGCCCGTGATCATCGCCTTGGGCGAAACCTTGCCCGCCACGACCATCTGCAGCATCGCCGGGTAGTGCGACGCCTGCATCCCGAGCGACGCGATTATCTGCAGCTCCATCGTGACCATGCGATCGATCGGCACCTTGATCTCGCCGCCCTCCGCCGAAGTGGTGAGTCCGATCTGCAGATGACGCCCCTGCTTGCGCAGGCTCATGATCGAGTTGCGGCAGGTCGTGGCGATTCCGAGCGCGTCGACCGAGACGTGCGCGCCGCCGTTGGTGAGCTCCACGATTTGCGGAATCGGATCGCCCTTCTTGGCGTTGATCACGTGCGTCGCGCCGACGCCCTTCGCCAGCTCGAGTTTTGCGCTGTCGAGATCGACGCCGATCACGTTGGCTCCCATGGCGGCCGCGATGTTGATCGCCGAAAGCCCGATTCCGCCGCATCCGTGCACGACGACCCATTCGCCGGGCTTCACCTGCGCGCGATCGACGATGCCGTGGAACGAGGTCATGAAGCGGCAGCCCATCGACGCGGCCTCGACGAAACCGATGCTCTCGGGCAGCGCGACCAGGTTCAGATCGGCAAATGGAACCGCGACCAGGTGGCCGAATCCGCCGCTATATGAAAATCCCGGCAGCAACGGCGTAAGGCAAACGTTGGATTGCCCGTTGCGGCAGTACTCGCAGGTCCCGTCACCCTGGCTGAATGGCACGACGACGCGATCGCCCTTCTTGAAGTTGCGGATGTCCTTGCCGACTTCCTGCACCACGCCACAGAACTCGTGACCCAGGATCGCGCCGGGCTGCGCCGACAGGCCCATCCACGACCAGTCGCCGGACCACGCATGCCAGTCGGAGCGGCAAATGCCGTTGGCCTCGACCTTGATGATCGCACCATTCGGTGCGCACTCGGGATCGGGAACATTTTTGACGACGAGCGGCTTCTTGGTCGCTTCAAAAACTGCTGCTTTCATGACTCGACGAATCCTCCTGAGGCGGTTCTATAACTGCAACTTCGTAATAGCGCCTTTGCGCGCAAATCGGCAAATTGCGGCGTCACCCGACCAGGCGCGCGACGGTCTTCTCGAACGCCGCCACATCGCTGCCCATGTCGATGTCGACCGGATGCACATCGACGCCGGCTTCGTCCTGCGCCTTGAGCCTATCGATCGCGCCCTCGACGCCGCCGATATAACCCAACTCCGCCAGCAGCTTGGGCGACACCGCCGCCGTGCCCGCCTTGGAGCCGCCGCTGTCCCACGCCTGCTTGACCTTCATCACTTCGTCGCCGAAGCCGAAGCGCGTGAGCTGCTCTGAATAGAAGGTGCCCATCCGCGCCGCGTAAAATCCCACGTTCGCCGCGTGCGCCGCCATCGCGCGATCGACGTTGGCGGTGACCGTCACGCCGCCCGGCGATTTTACTTCGACCGCGCGCGGGTCGCGGCCGGCGGCGGTCGCGATCTCGCGGAAGTCCGCAATCGCCTTCTTGAGCGATTTCATGGGGATCATCACCGGCAGCCATCCGTCCGCCTTCTTTGCGGTGAACTCGACGCTCTTCTTGTTGAGCGACGCGATCCAGATCGGGATGTGCTTGCGCACCGGCTCGAAACGAATCGTGAATCCGCGATGCAGCTTGAACAGCTTGCCGTCGAAGTTGAGCGGCGTCTGCGCCATGATCATGTTGATGATCTCGACGTACTCCTTCATCCGCGTCAGCGGCGGGTTGAACTGGATGCCGTGGAAGTGCTCGATCACCTGCGGCCCGCTGGTGCCGAGGCCGATCAGCATGCGCCCGCCGCTCAGCTCATCCAGCGTGCCGAAATGCTGCGCCAGCGCGGCCGGCGTGCGCGAGTAGATGTTCACGATCGAGGTCGCGAGCTGCACCTTCTTGGTGTGCTCGGCGAGCAGCGTCAGCAGCGTGAAGGCGTCGCGGCCCCACGCCTCGGCGACCCAGATGGAATGGATTCCGGCGTCGTCCGCGATCTTCGCGCGCTCGATTACCGCCTTGAAGTCGAGCTTGCCCTGCCAGTTCACACCGATTGCCAATTTGCGCGCCATGAGAATTCCTCCTGATTTTCGCTACGCGAGATCGCGAACGCGTTCGTACCAGCGGACCAGATTGCCGAAGTCCTTCGTCATCGCAAAATTCCCGGGGTTGAGCGCGAGGAAGAACAGCGGATGATACAGCGACGCGTCGGCCATCGTGAAGCTCTTGCCCAAAAAGAAATCCTTGCCCGCGACCTGCGCGTCGATCATCTTGAGATATCCAAGCAGCGCCTCGCGCGCCGCCGGGTGATGCTCGCGCATCTGCGCCGTCGTCATCCCGATCAGCTTCTCGCGATTCTGCTTCAGCTTGGCGTCGCCCGCCGCGTCGAGCAGGTCTGGAATGGTCAGCGTCAGGATCGGCATGAAGAACGTGTTGTCCGACCACTGATCGAGAATCTCGACGAGGCCGCGCGAGTCGTCGGGGATCACGCGGTTCGCCGGCGCCTTGCGATCGAGCCACCGGATGATGTCGGCGGAGTTGTAAACCACCTCGCCGTCCCACTCGAGCACCGGCACCCGCGTCCACGCGCCCTTGGTCACGGCGAGCAGGTTGGTCTTGTCCTCGTAGTGGCAGTCGATCGGATGCCACTTCAAATGTTTGTAAGTGAGCACGCGCCGCACCTTCTCGGTGAACGGCGAGATTGGATACTGGTAGAGATTTATTTCACCCATCGAAAAACTTTCTCCGGCCGCGCACGACTCACGTTTCCGCGCGCTCGATACAGTTCAGAGTTTCGTAACCCGCAGCGACACGGCGACGTCGTCGCGAATCATCGCGCGAATATGGCATCCGCGCTCGGCGACTTCGACCAGCCGCTGCAGCTGGGCGGCGTCAGCGCTCGATTCAACTTGAAGTTCTACATTAATTTCCTTGACGTGCCCCTTTTCATTGGCCCGCGCGTGGATCGACGCGCGCCCGAGCTGGATTTTGCGCGCCCGCGCAGCCACCCGCAGCGACATCAGCAGGCATCCGCCGAGCGCGCCCAGGAAAGACGACACCGGATCCGGAGCCCTGTCGTCCTCCGCGGAGAGCGGCCATCGCAGCGCGCCGTATCGCACCGCGGCCTTCAGCGAATCGCCGATTGCCTCAACCGTGACGTCGCGATGACGCGCCGGCGCGGGCGCCTCCGCCTTCGCCGACGGCCCGAGAAAATCCGGCGCCTCGAGCAGCGCCTTGACGCGGGTGGTGAAGCGCGACGCCGTGGCGCCGTCAATACCGCGATGGTCGTACGCGATCGCGATCTGCATCGCGGGGCGCACTTCCGCGCGGCCCTCGATCGCCAGCACCTCGTCATGAATCCCGCCGACGAACATCAGCGCCGACTGCGGCGCAAAGATCACCGGCGTCCCGTTCTCGACGCCGTACGCACCCAGGTTCGAAACGGTGAAGGTCGCATCTTCAAGATCAGCGGGACGAAGTTTCTTCGCGCGCGCCCGCTCGGCCAGGTCCGCGGCACGCTCGCTCAATGCGGCGA
>DASQHV010000133.1:0-2243 GCA_035631915.1 Candidatus Acidiferrales bacterium
CGAGGAGCCAGACAACATTGTCGCGGCGCTCGAAAAAATCGGCGCCCACGCCGACGTCGTTGTGGTCGATTGCCTCACGCTGTGGGTATCGAACCTGATGCAGCTTCACGCGGACGACGTGGCTATCGTCGGCGAGGCCGATCGGCTCGCGAATGTGCTGAAGGGTGCGAGCTTCGATACGATTGTCGTAACTGACGAAGTCGGGCTCGGGATTGTGCCGGAGCATCCGGCGGCACGCCGCTATCGTGACCTCCTTGGATGGACCAATCAGAAAATTGCGCAGGTCGCCACCGACGTGCTGCTGATGGTGGCGGGCTATCCGCTCAAGGCCAAGTAGCGTTCACGACGCGATCGAGATCAGCACCGCGACTTCGACCAGCTCGCCGCACGCGCCGATCAAATCTCCGGTGACGCCACCGAGCCAGCGGCGGTAGAATTCGCGCGTCGCATAGGTGACGACGCCCGCGACGATCAGCGCCTTTGTCTCTCCGAGCGCCACAGAAACCACGACCATCAGTATCGCCATCGCGAGCACATGACCGGCTGCGCGATCGTGGTGCGCAAGCAGCGCCGCGCCAGCGCCGCCGTTGCGCAGATACTCGAGACGATGCGCGACCAGCGGCATCGCTCCGCGCGCAAGCATCGGCGCAACGATCAGCGCGGCGTAGCGATGCGGCCCGGCGAGGGTCGCAAGCGCCAGGGTCTTGAGCGCCAGGTCGAAGAAAATCGCAACCGCGCCGTAGGTTCCGATTCGACTGTCGCTGAGGATTTCCAGCGCACGCTCGCGATTGCTCCCTGCGCCGAGTGCGTCGGCAGTGTCGGCCAGGCCGTCGAGATGAATCCCGCCGCTGACGATCGTCAACGACAGAATCAGAATCGCAGAGCGAATCGCCTGGCTCAGCCAATACGCGAGAATTGCGTCGGCGCCGCATAGCGCCAGGCCGAGCAGGAAACCGACCAACGCAAACCATCCGAACGACGCGGCTACGGTTTCGCCGGGCGCCTGGCCGGCGTCGAGCACCGGCAGAATCGTCAGAAAGCTGAACGCTAGGCGCAGCTGGGAAAGAAATCCCGCGGGTGCCGCCATGTCGGGTGCGGATGCCGCTGCGGGTTCGTTTGAGCCGGGTTCAATATCGGACATCGTGAATTCTCCGCATCGTCACCGCAGCTTGCCGGACACGCCGGCGCCCGCAAACGTCGCCATACCGTGAAACAGGTCGAGCGCCGCCTCGATCACGTTCATCGCGAGCGCGGCGCCGGTGCCCTCGCCCAGCCTGAGATCGAGATCGAGTATGGGGCGCACTTTGAGATGCTCGAGGACCAACGCGTGGCCGCCCTCGGCCGAGCGATGGCTGAAAAAGAGATGTTCGAGAATTCCCGGATGGATTTTTTCAGCTGCGGCCGCCGCGGCAGTCGCGATGAATCCGTCGACGACGACCGGGACGTCGAGCGCCGCGCCGCCGAGACAAACCCCCGCCATCGCCGCGATCTCGAAGCCGCCGAGTGCCGCGAGCATTTCAAGCGGGCGCCCCGACGCGCGTGTGCGACGATGCAATTCAAGGGCGCGCGTCACGACCTCGATTTTTCTCCGCACGCCAGCGTCGTCGAGGCCGGTGCCGCGTCCAACCATCGCGGCCGGCTCGATTCCGGTGACCGCCGACAGAATTGCGGCTGCCGGCGTGCTGTTCGCGATTCCCATCTCGCCGATTCCGATCAGCGTCGCATCGCTTCGTGCGAGTTCGCGCGCAACTTCGATTCCGACTTCGAGCGCGCGCATCGTCTCGTCGCGCGACATCGCGGGTTCGCTCGCGAGGTTGCGCGTGCCCGCGCCGACGCGTCGATACGTCACGCCCGCCAGCGGATTTTCGCTGGTATCCGTTTTCACCCCGACGTCGACGACGCTCAGCGCGTAGCCGAAGCGCCGCGCGAGCACGCTGATTGCCGCGCCGCCGCCCGCGATGTTGCGTAGCATCTCGACGGTGACGCTCTGCGGAAACGCGCTCACGCCCTCGGCGGCAACTCCGTGGTCCGCCACGAACACCGCGATCGCGCCGCGCCCCATGCGGGCGGCGCCGTCGCGTCGAATCGCGGCGTAGCGGCGCACGAGTTCCTCGAGACGCCCCAGGCTGCCCGGCGGTTTCGTCAGCGAGTTGAGGCGCGCGTCGGCGGCCCACGCCGCTTCGTTGTCGAGCGGCCGAATTTGTTTGGCGATGTCGTCGAGCAGACTCATCAGATTGATGTGC
>DASQHV010000134.1:0-2072 GCA_035631915.1 Candidatus Acidiferrales bacterium
GAGTTGAGCGGCGGCGCCGCTTTGCGTGCCAATGACGCGGGCTTCGGTCGAGGCCGCGGCGTTTTGTGGGTGAGGAATTGGGAACCGACAACGAGCTCAGCCAGGCGATCGAGAAAAGTCTGCCCGCCGAAGAAGCGCGCCGGCTGTCGATCTTTGCCGAGCGGCTATACGCGCGCGCGACGGTGGAAAGTCGCGAGGATACGCCGCCAGAGCATCGGCTGGCGACTGCGAAAGCGGCGTTCGAGTTTTTCTCGACGCGCGCGCATCCAGTGACTGCGCGGGTCGAATCGGCGCCGGGCGACGAGACGTTGACGATCGTCGAGACGGCGACGCACGATCGCCCGTTTATCGTTGACAGCCTGCTCGAATATTTCCATCAGCTGGGCGCGACCGTGCGCACGATGCTGCATCCGGTGTTCAAGGTCGCGCGCGACCGCGCCGGGCGAATCGCATCCTTTGAACAAGCGACGGCGGCGGAGCGCGGCGAGTCCTTTGTTCACGCGGAACTTGAGCTGGCGGCCGGGGCGGAAAAAGCGCGCGAGATCGAGCGCGAGGTCGTCGCGATACTGCGCGAAGTTGGCGAGGCGACCGCGGACTTCGACAAGATGACCGGACGCGCGCTGCAAATTTGCGAAGAGACGGCGGCGAATCGCGAGCTGGTCGAGGTGCGCGATTTTCTACGCTGGCTGATCCACGGCGGCTTCGTGTTCCTGGGTTATCGGCGGTACGCGGTGAGCGGCGCGGACGGTGCGGGAAAGATCGTCGCCGACGCGGGCACCGAACTGGGAATCCTGCGCGAGGACGACGAGTCGCGATTTCGCACGCGGGTGTCGTTCGACGAGCTGTCGCCGGCGCGGCGCAAGCTGTTCTTCGACGGCGCGCCGCTGGTGGTCGGCAAGACGCAGGCGCACTCGCGGGTGCATCGCCGAGCTTCGATGGACAGCGTGTCGATTCGGCGGACGGACGCGCGCGGGCGGGCCGCGGCGTTCGACAATTTTATCGGGCTGTTCACGTCGAAGGCGTACGCGGAGGAGGCGCAGCATATTCCCGTGCTGCGCGCGAAGCTTGCCGAGTTGCTTGGCGCAGAGCGGGCGGAAGCGGGCTCGCACGACTACAAGGAAATCGTCAGCGCGTTCAACAGCTTCCCCAAGGACGAGTTGTTCCGCGCGCCGGTGGACGAACTGCGCGCGCAAATCCGGCAAATCCTGGACGTCAAGAGCGAGGCGGCGGTGCGGCTGATGCTGACGCCGGACGTGCGACACGGCAACGTGATCGCGCTGGTGCTGGTGCCGCGCGAGGCGTTCTCGGTCGACGTGCGGCATCGAATCCAGGCGGCGCTCGGCGCAGGGCTGCGTGGCACGCTGGTCTACTACTACCTGGCGCTCGGCGAGAGCTACACGGCACGCTTGCATTTCTGTTTCGCGGCGGAGCCGCCGAAGCCGGCCGTGATCCGCGAGCTGGAGACCACGATTGCCGCCCTGGCGCGGCGATGGGAGGACCGGCTACACGATCGGCTGGTCGAGAAGTTTGGCGGCAAGCGGGGGCGCGCGCTTGCGGCGCGATGGGCTGGCGCGTTCAGCGCGGAATACCAGGCGGCGATCGACGTGGCGCGCGCCGTGGACGATATAGAAGACGTCGAGGCGCTGGCGGCGAGCGAGCGCCGTTTTGTCGTCGAGACCGAGTCGCATCGGGCACACGAGAAGAACGGCGCGAGCGAGATCAGGATGATCGGAATGGGCGAGGCGCCGATGCTGTCGGACCTGATGCCGACGCTGCACCACTTCGGCGTTAATGTGCTGGCGGAGGACGCGCACGAGCTGCATCCGAAGATCGAAGGCAGATTGGCGCGCGCGTACCTCCAGGTGTTTAGCGTGCAGGGGCCGGGGCTGCGGCCGTTCGGAGAATTTCCCGGCGCGTCGCTGGGGGCGGCCGCCCTTACCGCCGTGCGCGAGGGGCTGGCGGCGGACGATTCGCTGAACGCCTTGACGCTGAGCGCGGGATTGGCGTGGCGCGAAGTCGCGCTGCTGCGGGCGTATCTTGCGGCGGCGTTTCAGATGCGCCTGGCGCCGGCG
>DASQHV010000135.1:0-4725 GCA_035631915.1 Candidatus Acidiferrales bacterium
AAGCGCGCTCGCTAGGAGTCATCCTGGCGGATGACGCAGTCCGATTCGAACCCCTCTTTGTCAACTGTCAACCGGTGGCACCGCGGTAGCGGTTGACGGCCGCGATTGGCTAAGCTCAAGTCAGTCGGAGTTCGTCGCGATTCAGTCCGGAGTCTCGCCCTCGAGCGAGTTTTCCAAAACGGCGCCGGTCTTGGCATCAACCCCGACTTCACGCTTCTCCTTCCTGGTCTTGATCACAAACGAATAGCGTATCCCGCTACCGCCGGATTCTTGCTCAAGTTCTTCACTGACGATCGTGCCTGGGCAAGCCTTGAGTGCAACGACGCGAGCTTGTGCTGGATCGAGTTTGGCCTGCGCTGGAAGATTCTCCGCGCTGAAAGCCAAAGCACTCAGGCCGATCGATAGGGTGATCGTCGCGCCACCCCACAACAAAAGCATTTTGAGTTGTCGGCGGTTCATTTTGACTCGCTACCTCCTCCAAACGCGTTCTGCGGTGATGGCAGCTTTACATTCCTCGATCGCTCACTTTCGTGAAGCGTAGAAGTGAGTCTATCTCGATTTCTCCAGCAAGAAATAGCTATCCGCACCAATCCGGAAATCCGACGGTACTAACGTGTAGTCGTCCAACACTCCCTGAATTTGGTCGTGTAGCTTGTCACCGTTGATCGAAGCCGTCTTCGGGTCGATATATGGACTAAAGGGACTTACGGATCCGTTGATATCCTCATAAGAGTCGTCATTCAGCAAGTGGCCGGCTATAAATACGCGGCCGCCGGCGTCCAGTGTGTCATCGAATTTGCGCCTCAGATTTGTAGTCCAGTCAGAGCCATGCGCCGGAAGCACGTAGTCTTGAATCACGGGAACTCCAAAGTGGCCCGGTTGCCTGTCCAGGCAATCGAACAGCAACTCATAGTCCATCGATGCGTACCACTCCTCTCTGCCGAGCACTACAAAGATGTCTTTTGGACCAAGATTGTGGCGTATCGCGGCCAGCAGCGGTGGCGGATAGTTTTTGCTCAATGCGCGATCGTATCGAAGGTTGAAAGTGACATTCCAGGCGACGATCGCGGCGACCACCAGTGCTATCTTGCCCAAGTCTCGACTGTCATCGCGGAAGATGATCCCCCAACACACTACGCCAGGCAGGAGAATGAACGCCCAGTAGTACGCGGTGGCAGGTTCCCACGCGATGACGAACGCGGCCCAAAAGACTATCGATAGCAGACTAACTGCCAGCAGGCAGTCGGAACGGATCAGATGCGTAATGCGTGCGCGATAGCCGCGGCGTCCGGCGATGAGAACAAAGCCCAGTATTCCGGCGATTCCCAGGCCAGCGTAGGTTCCGAGAATCGCCCTTGGTGTCCAGTTCGTCTCGACGAAATCTTGCAGCCTGTCGCTTTGAACGATCGCGCCGCTCAGGCCGAGAACGGCTCTGATCAACGAGGTCGGAAACTGGAACTGAAGAGGATGGACGCTCTGGAGGTACCACATTGTCCATCGAAAGAAACTCATCTCGTCGCGCCCGATTCGAACCCACATCAGGACGTATACAAGCAGGACGACTCCGCCCACCCCAGTGACCCAAATGATCGCAACGAACACTCGTCTCGTCAGAGGACGCTCTCCGGCTAGAACGATGGCGAGCGTGCCGGCGCCGACCAGGAAGATCGCCGCCTGCTGCATGCAGACGGCGAGCGCCAGGAATCCTCCTGCGAGCGCAAGTCGCGTTGCTCCCGGGATTGATCGGTCGTGCGTGTTCCACCCCCACAGATACAGGACGAACGCAAGGTACATCAGGGGATATGGTTTGTTCTGAAGGCCGAAATACCAGAACTGCGGGGAGGTCGCGACGAGCGTCGTCGCAATCACCGCGAAAAATTGACTGCTGGTCACGTCCGCCAGCAGCAAACAAAGAGCGTAGATAGTCAGGCAGTTGAGAGTGATTCCCAGTACCTGGAGCGCAACCCGGGCATCGATTGCCAGCGCACCGCTGGCCTTAACGATCAAAACGTCAATCGAATTCTCGAGCAGGTGATGAGGATTGGTGTTAAAGTACGCGCCAGGCCCGAGCGCGTCCAACCACGAGGAATAGCCGTCCAAGTCAAATAGCGGAGGCCGGACGGCCAGATAGAGCGCTCCGAACGCGAGCGTCAAAAGCGCGGCGGTCAGCCGTGGACTTCGAAACGCAATGCCGATGGGGCTCGGCGCAGACATTCGAATCATTTAGACGGGAGCGCCCGAGATTTGGAAGCATCGTCAGTTTGTTACATTTTCGCAATGTTGCAGATTGGAAAAGGTTCTCGCTAGACACCGATTCGTTCTTTCTTCTAGTCTGCGTGGTTGCGAAGAACGCTGAACGTGTAGACTTTTGGCCGTTCCGGTTTGGCAAATCAGCTTGACTGCGGAAAAGCGAAATTGGTCATAGCAACCGGGTTTTCGTTGGTTTGATCAATTCCGCTGACCTCGCGAGCTGGTAGCGGCCGATCATTATTGTTGTTCGTGGATGATCGCCCCATGGATCGATTCCGGTTGAAAGCCGCAAGCGCCCCGGGTCCTCTTGTCATCGCTGTGGCGGTCGGAGCACTGATAGCTGCCCTATCGGGCAGCGAGGCCTTGGCCGGTGGCGGCTCGACGAAGGTTTCCAGCGCTGTGCAATCCAACGAGGAGTTGACAGATCAGAACGAAGCCGCTGACGAGACGGCAGACGACGATCGCGATGACCAGTCTGAATCGCCGGGGACTGCGACAGTTGCGACAAATGCGAGCGAGTCTGAGGACTCGAGTGAGGATGACGATGGTCGCGACGACGACGACGCCGATGCTTCCGCGGCCGGCGACCGCGGCGATCGGCATCAAGCACAGCGATCGCGCACGGCGGAAGACGAGGACGACGGATCGCCGACGGAGGAGCGCCGGCCGACTCTACTCAAGGAGTTCGCGTTCTACAGCGATTCGGATCGCAATGTTAATTTGACCACCACTTCTTTGGCGACGGCGCCATTTCACGGATGGGCCGTCGAGTTGCGAAACGATCGCGTGCAAGCGCACGGCACGACGGGAGCCGAGGCGGCCGCTTTCACCACGCTCTCTTTCAGCAAGGAGTTTTCAGAACTATGGGGAATAGGCGGTGGGTTCGGGACGGCGCGGTCGTTGGGTACCGGCGGCCTGATCGGCTCGATTCAGGCGCATCTCGAATTGTTTCGCACCAGCATCTCGCCCAGCATCGCGCGCAACATGCTGGTGAGCTCATCGCAGGCATTGCACGCCAACCTGATGGAGACGGACTTCGGGCTGGCAATCTCCCACGAACTCGAGAACGGTTTCAGTATTGAAGGCGACGTTCATCGGAAGTACCTAAGCGATGGAAATCGTTCGGATGAAGTCGAGTTTTCGCCCACATATTCGTTTGACCTAAGAGGAACCAAGCTCGCGCTGGGCTACCACTTCTCATACCTGGCGTTCGCGACCAATCCCGAAAACGGCTACTGGTCGCCGCGCCGCGCTTTGTCCAACGAGCTCACTGCGGCATGGACCTTCGATTGGCTGCGAACCTACGGGGGGCTGGAACTCAGTGCGGGCCGCGATTCCGTCCGCGAACAGGGTGTGTCCAACGTCGGACCGGGCGGCGGATTTGGCGGTTCAGTTGGCACCAGTCTCGGATTCAGATTGGACAAAGGGCTGAGCGTGGACCTCAATTGGTCGATGGAAGGATCCGCGACTTGGCACTCGATGTTGAGCGGCATCGCTCTTCGTTACGTCTTTTAAAAGCTACTTTGGAAGGTTAAGCACGATGGCGGCAGCAGTCGCTCGCGGCCCTGACATCGAGATGGCAAATCTCTCTTCGCGACCCGCCGAAAAAGCGGGCCGCGAGATCCTCTATACCCGGCTTGGAATTCTCCTCACTTGTGGCGCCACCGCGGTAGTCGTGATCTCGATGGTGAATCTGTTCCGGGAACATTTCCATACTGGCGCGACGCGGCTCTGGTTCGAAGACGCGCTGTTTCTCATGACGCTTCAGGTTTTTGCGTACGGAAATATGGTCTACCTTGCCTCGCGATTTGGCTACTTCAAGCGATTGCAGTTGCATCGGCCCGCCACGCGCGACGAGCTTGAGTGTGTCTACGACAGAGAAGCGCGGTCAGTCGCAGTCTTGATACCGTCCTACCGCGAGGAGTTGCGCGTCATACGCCAGACGATCATATCCGCCGCATTGATGGAGTATCCGGGCAAGAGGATAACGCTGCTGATCGACGATCCACCGGAACCGCCAGACTCGCCGACGAGGGAACATTTGTGTGCGACGCGGCGCCTGCCGCAGGAAATCGAGGCGATGTTTCGTGGCATGGAGGAGCGATACGCGAGGCAGCTGGCGGATTTCGAAACCAGATGCTCGCTCGGCGCAATCGACCCGAAGCACGAGTCTGATGCACTCGCGGCTTTGTATCGTGAGGTTGCAGCCTGGCTGGAATCGCAAGCGGCCGAGTATGAAGTGATAGATCACACCGACGTGCTTTACCTGAGACGCGTGCTTCGCGAGCCCGCCCGTGCACATCGCAGTCGTGCGCACGAGATGGAAGCATCCGCAGCCTCCGGATCGCTCGACGTGCATAGGATACGCCACGAGTATCGGAGACTGGCGTCGCTGTTTGCGGTGCGGATCACGTCGTTTGAACGCAAGCGCTTCGATAATTTGTCCCATACCCTGAACAAGGCCATGAATCTCAA
>DASQHV010000136.1:0-6962 GCA_035631915.1 Candidatus Acidiferrales bacterium
CGGGAAATTCGCGCACATAACCAATGCAAAGATAAGCCACCGGAATAACGTCGGCGGGGATGCTGAAAATTTCCGCGAGCGCGTCGTTGCGCAGGATGCTGACCCAGCCGACTCCCAGGCCCTCCGCGCGCGCGGCGAGCCACAGGTTCTCGACCGCGAGACACGCGGAATATATCTCGACGTCGGGGATCGCGGTCTTGCCGAGCACGCCGGGGCCGAAGCGGTCGGGCGTGCAGGTGACGATCAGGTTGAGCGGCGCCTCGAGAATTCCTTCGAGCTTGAGGCCGAGAAATTTCTCGCGACGTGCGCCGCTGAACTGCGCGGCGTTTTTGGCACGCTCGACTTGGATTATTTCCTTGACGCGGCGGCGCCGCGCGAGGTCGCGTACGACGATAAAGTCCCACGGCTGCGTGAAGCCGACGCTCGCTGCATGATGCGCGGCGACGAGCAGCCGCGCGAGCACGGCATCGGGGATCGGTTGCGCGACGAACTCGCGGATGTCGCGGCGCCGAAATATCGCCTCGTACAGCCCGCGCTTTAGCGCGTCTGCAAACTCATGCGCGGAGTCAGCGTATTTGATGTTGGAGTCCCTGTGATTCAAGCGCATCCGGTCACTCATTTGGATGAGGAGTTTTCGCTCTGCGATATCTGCCGAGAATGACAGAAACTGCTTCGCAACGCTGTAGTCCGCTCCGTTTAGCTGGTGATTCTCGAATGATCGATTGATCAAGCGTGTTGCCCTGCGATAAGCGTTGGTGCTATTCGGGAAATCCTGACGCATTTTAGGCCGTTAGATTGGGCGATAGATGCCAGGGACGAGGGGTTTCCGCTGAGATTTCGCCGCGCACAGCCGCTTCGACTGCTTCGCCTGCTGCCGCTTGCCGTAGCGGGATTCGCGATCGCGCTGATGGTTACGACCTCGCCGGCGATAGTTGGCGACACGATCGCCGACCGCGAGCTTGGCCAGATCGATTTCACGCATTCCAGTTTCAACCTTGCGGATGGAGGTTCGCTCTTCGGCAGTTTCAGCCAAACGTTTTTGAGCGGACCTGAAAATGCCGCGGTCGACTCGCAGGGGCATCTGTACGTGCCCGATGCCATCAATAACCGGGTGCTCGCGTGGGCCAGCGCCGCCAGTTTCACCAACGGACAGAAGGCGGATCTTGTAATCGGCCAGCCCGACGAGTTCTCAACGACGTGCGGCAACGGAACCACCAGACTCTGCTTTCCCGACGCAGTTGCAATCGATTCTGCCGACAACTTGTACGTCGCAGACTCTACCAGAGTGGCGTTTTTCCCAGCCCCATTTGCACAGGTAGGACCGGTTACTTCCACCTTCCAGATTGCCTCGAGTTTTCCAACCGGCGTCGCGGTGGACGCCTCTCTCAGCATCTACATTGCCGAAGGCCAGAACAGCAGGGTGCTGGCTTATAATCAGCCGGGAAGTCCACCGACGAACACGTTCGCCAACCTGGTTTTCGGCCAGGGTGGCAGCTTCGCCACCAAGACTTGCAACAAGGGCGGAATCACCGCCGACAGCCTGTGCGGTGCTGAAGCCGTCGCAGTGAATCCAAGCACGCACGCGGTGTACATAGCCGACCTCGCGAACAATCGGGTGCTGGAGTACGACGAGGCGAGCTCTCCGCCCACCAATACGACGGCAAATAGAGTGTTCGGCCAGGCGGGCTCATTCACCACGGGAACGGCCAACAACGGTGGAATATCGGCAAACAGCCTGAACAATCCAACCGGCGTATGGCTCGATTCGAATCAGAATCTCTACGTCGCCGACGGGAAGAACAATCGCGTGCTCGAGTACAACCACCCCGAGGCGCTCGACACCACCGCCGACCTGGTGCTCGGACAATTGGGTTCCTTCATCACCAACGGCTGCGATATCGGCACGGCAGCCGGCGACATCGCAGGCGTCGGGTTCGACAGCCTTTGCCTTCCGACCGGCGGCGTCGCGGACGCCTCGAACAACGTTTACGTTCGCGACGATGGCAACCGGCGGCTGCTGAAGTTCGTGGAATCGACCAATCCGCCAAACAATAGGATTGCGACGCGAGAGCTGGGGCAGCAGGATCAATTTCACAACGGGATAGACCGGACCGACAATGTGGGCCTGGCAGGGCCGACGGACGTCGCGGTCGATCAGCGGGCCGGGAAGACCCACCTCTGGGTGGCGGATAGCTCGAACAACCGCGTGCTCGGTTACCTCGACGCGACCAGTTTTGCCAATGCGGCGCCGGCCGCGAAGCTGATCGGGCAGCGTGATACCGCCTCCAACTTTTGCAACGGTCCAAACAATATGGTCGCCGGCAACACGCTGTGCGCGGGCAACGTCCGCCTCGGCGTCGCCGTCGATCCCGTCGGGGACCTGTGGGTGGCCGACGGCGGCAACGGCCGCGTGATTGAATTCGACGATCCGTTCGTTTTCGTTGCGGGGCCCAATGGATTTATCGCGAAGAACGTGGTCGGCAAAGCTGACCTTCATACCACAGGCTGCTCGACGACGCAGTCGGGCTTGTGCGCGCCAGGTGCGCTAACCTTCGATCCCGCGGGCAACCTTTACGTCGCGGAGTCGTTCAGCAATCGCGTGCTCGAATACAACGCCGCTGATCTCGCCAGCGCGGGTCCGGCGGCTCACCTGGTATTCGGCCAAGGTGGAATCTTCACCACCTCGACCTGCAACAAGGGCGGAAGAACCGCGTCGAGCCTGTGCGGTCCCCGAGGCGTGGCGAGCGACGGCGCGGGCAACATCTACATCGCCGATGGGAACAACCACCGCGTGCTCGAATACAACACGCCGCTGGATGCGAACAGCGGCGAGACTGGCGCGGGAGACACCGTCGCGGACTTCGTAATCGGCCAGCCGGATTTTGTTTCCGCCCCCGCCTGTGGAACCCCGAGCGCAATCACACTCTGCCTTCCGATCGGACTCGCGTTTGACCGGTTTGGCGGCCTGTTCGTCGCGGATTTCAGCGTCAACCGCGTGCTGGGCTACCACGAGGGTACTCACAATCCGTCAAACGCCACGGCGCAGATAGTTTTTGGCGTTGACAGCTTTGACGTGAGTCCATTCGGTTGCACTTTCGGCGGCGGCGATCCGCCGTCAGCTTCCAATCTATGCGCCCCGGAGGGGGTTGCCGTCGATCCGGCCGGCAACCTGTACGTCGCCAACCTGGGAACTGGTGCGACGACAGAGCCCAGGGTGGTGGCGTTCGACGGCGGCTTCATCGGCGCGCCGACGATCACTGCGACGCCCACAATGTCGCCGACTCCGACTCCCACTACCACGCCAACACCGACTCCCACGGCCACGCCGACTCCGACGTTGCCGGGCAAGATCGCGGTGAAGCCGCACAGCGAAAGCCTCAGCACAACTGCAGGCGCCTCGACAACCAAGGGGCTGGTGATCACCAACAAGGGCAAGGGACCGCTGCACGGCAACGTCGGCTCGCCGGCGGGTCCGCAGTTCACGCTTCAGGCCGGCGGCGGCGTGTTCGATCTGGCGCCGCTGGCGACCAGGAACGTCACGGTAAAATTCTCGTCGGCGGTGGCGGGAAAATTCATCGACTCGATGTCGGTGACGAGCAACGACGCGAAGCATCCTTCGGTAACGATCAAACTGAAGGGCACCGCGAAATAGTCGCGGCGGACGGAGCGCAAGCGCGCGCATCCGGTCCGCCGCATCGATCGCGAGCTCTACGCCGCCGCCTTCTTCGCCGCCGCGAGCGCGGCCTCGTAATTCGGCTGGTTGGCGACTTCCTTCACGTACTCGACGTAGGTGACGTTGTCATTCTTGTCGACCACAAACACCGTGCGCGCGAGCAGGTGCAGTTCCTTGATCAGCACGCCGTAGCTGGTGCCGAAATTCGCGGTGCGCCAATCGCTGAGCGTCGTGACCTTGTCCACGCCGGCCGCGCCGCACCATCGCGCCTGCGCAAACGGCAGGTCCATCGAGATGCTGAGGATCTGCACGTCGCCGGGAAGCTTCGCGGCCTCCTCGTTGAAGCGGCGCGTCTCCGCGTCGCACACCGGCGTGTCGAGCGACGGGATGGTGGTGATTATTTTGACCTTGCCCTTGAACTGATCGAGCGACGCGGGCGCAAGGCCCTTGCCGACGACCGAAAAGTTCGGTGCCTTCTGTCCAACCTTGATCTCCGGGCCAACCAGCGTCATCGGGTTGCCCCGCATCGTAACTGCGCCTGCGCGTTCTTCCGCCATGAGCGAATTCTCCTTCGTGATAAGTGGGAAGCGTAACAGCCCGACTCTAACTGCTCCGGCGGATTGCGTAAACCGCTCGAGCATTGTTCGGTGCGCGCGGCTACAGCACTTTGATCGTGATCACGATCAGGCTGCCTGCGACGAGGATGAAGTTGACGCCGAATGTGATCAACGCACCCGGTGTCCGTTTGCCGGGCTCCTTGATGTATCCGGAGGCGTAGATTATGCGGCCGATAACGAACAGCAAGCCCAGCGCGACGCCCAGGTGGTAGTGCACCGCCATCGAAAAAATCCACAAGGCCGGAAGAAATACGACCAGCGCTTCGAGGGTATTCTGATGCACCCTAAAGTAGCGCTCGAACTCGGGATTGCCGGTGGTGGCGGGCGCCTCGATCTTGTTCTTGACTCGCGCGCGTCCGACTAACGAGGCAAACACCAGGCATTCGATGAGCGCCAGAATCGTCACCATCGAGAGTTCGCGGTACCCTTCCATCTCGCACACCTCTTCGCGCGGTTGATCTAACTCTCTAACTCTGCCGGAAGCGCGCCTGACGCTCGGCTTCCAAGCGATCGGCAAGCTCTCGCGGCGGACGCTCGGGCATCCAACCCTTGGTGTAGTCGCGCTCTTCCCACGTTCGATCGTTGGCGTCCCACACGTAAGGTAGCTCGACGATCGTTCCCGGCGTCGCGATAGTCGCGAACGCCCGCATCGCGTCGCTCACGATCTGGCGCTGCAATTCGGGTCGATCGGGCGGCCCGGTCTGATGCCCCAGCGGGAAGTTCACGAACACCGCGCGTGGCGGCTTGACCGCCTGCGTGATGTCGAGCGCGGAGGTCATGCAGAGCGTGGGAATTCCGGCGGCTTCAATCTCGCGCGCGATCAGTCCAACGGACTGATGGCACACAGGTCAAGCGGGAACGAGGAAAAACGCGTCGGCGTGCGCGCGCCTCAGCTCGTCGAGGATTTGCGGCGCCAGCTCGTCGCGGACTTTGCGCGCCGAATAAATTCCGCCCATGAAGCTGAACGCCGGATCGACCAGCGCGCCGATTTCGCGCGCCGCCTCCAGCTCGCGCATCCGTTCGAGCGGAAACACGCAATTCGGATCGCGCTCGGCATCGCGCGTCGGATAACCGAAATGCCAGACGCTCAGGTCCTCGCGCCGCGCATCCTTTGGGATGCGCCGATACGACGCGTCCTCGCGATGAAACCGCGGCTGATCGCGGTACATCATTCCGCCCGAGCTCATCAGCGCGACCTTACACTCGGAGAGCGGTTTGGTGAGCGGCGCGAAGGGAATCGGCTGCGAGGAATTATCGACCCAGCGGTAGGGCTTGAAGTCGCTGTAGAGTTCGCGCGTGCGTTCGATATATGCGACTGGCATCTGTGTCACCCTCCGACGGTCACGCCGCAATTTGACGCCGTCACGCGGCGTTTGGCGGGAACATCATGCGGCCCGCTCTGAATTCGCGCATGACAAAATCTCCGAAGCCGCGGCGCACCGGCCATTCAAGGCGGCTGTCGCGCCAATGTATTTTTCCGTCCGGTCCTTCGAACTCGCTCGCGATACCGGCGCCGTGCGCGAGCGCGTTCTTCAAGCGCTCGAGATCCGCTGCCACCGCGGGCACTGCGCGCATGCGGCGCGTCCATGCAGCGAGCCGCGGAGAATTCTCCATCGAAATCTGCATCGCTCCCGCAGACGGCACATAGCAGATCGCGGCGAGGTCGGCCACGCTGATCGCGCCGCAGAAGAAATCGCGATCGGCGAGTTCAGCTTCGAGCCGCGCGAGCAGCGCCGCAAACTCGGCGCGCGCCGCCTGCGTCATCGCCGCCGATTCCGGTTCGTCCTTGCGCAGCATCGACATCCAGTATCCGTATGTTACGGCGTCGAACGCGCGATCGCACAAATCGTCTATCGCGCGCATCCGTGCGCGCTGATACGGATCCGACGGAAACAATCGCGGATTCGGAAAGGCATCCTCGACGTACTCGCAGATGATCGATGAATCCGCGATCGCGCGGCCGTCCGCGAGCACCAGCGTTGGAACTTCCGCGCGCGGATTGGCGCCGCGCAAATCTTCCTTGCGGTCGAGCGAGTAGCATCGCTCGACGGGCTCGAACTCCACGCCCTTGAATTCCATCATCATGCGAACTTTGCGCGCGTACGGACTGGTGGCGAACGTAAACAGCTTCATCATCGTCGTCGAGCCTCTTTCGGCCATTTTTCACACTCAGCCCGCACGCAGCCAGCGCGATCGCGAGTGCGCGTTTCAGGCGCTGCCCCGGCATTCTCGCGCATTCGAACCGATGAAAGCGAGCGTCGCGCCATCAGCAGGCATCCCGCAAGCGTCGGTTGGATGCGTAAGTCGCCTCAAAGCGAAGATTTCTTAGGATATTGCGGTCAAGGTGAAAATAAGCGTCTCCGGGTGATTGACTCTAACCTCTGATTTCTGCGATGAATGTTGGCTGCAAGTGTCCCGGGGGGGAACTGCACGTTTTCTGCTGTTCCCAAATTGGGGCGAGGTTCGCCGGAGGCCGCCCTCCGGTGGGAATATTCAGGGAGGGACTGTAATGCATGTATCACTGAGGCAGTCGTGGCGCTGGATGCTTGGCGCTGCGACGGGGGCGCTGTTGCTGGTCAGTCTGCCAAGCGTAGGTCACGCAACAATCGACGAACTCTGCATATCCCCAAAAGGGAACATCGTCGGCATCGGCGGCAGCTGCTCAAAGCCCA
>DASQHV010000137.1:0-1594 GCA_035631915.1 Candidatus Acidiferrales bacterium
GTCGGTGGCCGCGGACACGTCCCTGCCTAGCGGTCCGGCCGTCGCCGACGCCTCGCCGCCAATGTCGAACGACGAGGCGGCGACCGTGCGCGGCGCATTTTCGTTGACGAAGATGAGCACGACGTCCACCGACTGGGCGCCAATCTGGAAGCCGAAGCTGCCGCCCTTGAGGCCGATGAACGACGGCCAGCTCCAGGCGGCGCCGGCGACGGCCCGACAGCTCACCAGCCCAAAGCCGGCCTTGCCGCCGATGCCGAACCCCGCCTGTATGACGCCCGGCACCACGGCCACGCACACGGCCTCGTTCAGCAGCGCGTTGGGCGGCGCGCTGTCCGGCACCGACGTGAGTTCCGACAGCACTTCCCCCGCGCGTTTCGCGCGCTCGGCGAGTTCGTCGTCCTGCGCTCGCAGCGAGGGAGCGCCCGCCAGCGCGGCCGCGCCGGCGATCATCGATGCGAGGGACCATGTGCGGAGGACGCTTCGCGGGGCTTTCATCGTTTCCTCGACTCAAGGACTAGCGATCACGAGGCCCACGCGACCCGGTGCAGCAAGGGAGGTGCCACGCACGAGACTCGCCGTCGCCGCGCGGCGCAAGGCGACGTGCAATGCGGTCCCCCATCCGGGCGTCGATGATTCTTGGCGTGCTGGAGCTGCTTGTGCTCTCCGTTCTCTCGATCGCAAGCCAGCATGGCGCCGGGCTGAAAAAACATCAACACCCGCTTGGAGAATTGCGAGCAGCGCGATGGTGCTGGTGTGTCCTCGCCGTGATGAGCAAACACGGACTCTGCGGGAGCAAAATGTCGCGTAGAGACTCGACACAAACTCGACCGCTCGCTCGGGGAAGCACAACGCCACAGCAGTAAATCGCTGTGGCGTCTCTAGGTTAAGAATCGGGACGGCGGGATTTGAACCCGCGACCCCCTGAACCCCATTCAGGTGCGCTACCGGACTGCGCTACGTCCCGTCCGCCGCATTCAACCAGCTGCGGACAGTTTGATTAGTATAGCGCCCCGCCCTCACCCGAACAAATCGAGCGCCCGACATCGTGGCAGAGCACCTCGCCGGCGCCGATTCAAGTACTCAGCGACGCCTGGTACCGCGCATATCCCGCCTCGACGGTCGCTACCTGCTTGGCTTGGAATCGCCAGAGCAGCCACGACGCGATCAGCACCGGAATACCGAACCACGCCATGAAGATCATGATCGTGAACAGGCCACCGGCGCCCAGGCCGATCATCGCCAGCGTTTTGAGATTCTTGTAGGGCGCCAGCATCGTCTGCTTGTGCGCATACAGCACGTCGGGATCGCGCGACCCGGTCTCCTTGAACGTGCCGAACACGGTTTGCTCGTCGATAGAGCTGAACGGATTGGTGGCTCCTGCCGGCATCAGACCCATGGGGATACCCTTTCGATGAGAGTGGCGGTCTGACAAGCATTACGCCAAAACGCGGCTGAGGCCATCATACGGGAGCTTACCGTAACTCGTCAATGCACCACTGCGTACTCCGGAACAGCACCGGCGGGCGTCGTCAGGAGTGCGACAATCCCGCCTCATACTCTTGGCGGTACGCCCGCAACAACTCGAAGAAGTACG
>DASQHV010000138.1:0-3116 GCA_035631915.1 Candidatus Acidiferrales bacterium
TTGAAGATGCCGTGCGGCGCCATGAACGCATCGCGATTGCCGGCGCGCTCCGGCTCCCGCCCGTTCATCGTGTATTCGAGGATTCCCTCCGCCAGCAAATCCATCGCGCACTCCCACTGGCTCATGTCGATGTACTGGCCCTGGCCGGTTTTCGCGCGATGGAAAAGTGCACTGATGATCGCGAATGCGCCGTGAATGCCGCCGTTGGGATCCGCGTAGCTGAATCCTGCGTGCATCGGCGGAAAGCCCTTGTAGCCGGTCAGCGCGGAGAGTCCCGAAAGCGGCACCTGCGCGGGTCCATACGCGACGTATTGACTATACGGCCCGGTGTCGCCGTAGCCCGACAGCGTGACCATCACGACATTCGGATTGACCTTCTTCACCGCCTCGTAGCCGAAGCCCATTTTTTCGATCACGCCGGCTGCGAAGTTGTTGATCACGACGTCGCTGTTTTTGATCAAGCGCCACGCGGCCTCCTGCGCCTCGGGATGCTTGAAGTTCAACGACAGCGACTTCTTGCCCTGGTTGTACTGGTTGAAGTAGCCGGACTTGTTGACGCTGTCGAAGACGCCGCCCGGCCACGGCGGCAGCATCCGCGTAACGCATGGCCGCGTTTTGGTTTCGATCCTGATCACTTCGGCGCCGAGATGAGCCAGCTGCAGCGTGCAGTAAGGCCCGGCCCACACCCAGGTAAAATCGCAAACCCGAATTCCAGCTAGCGGCGGCTTGGCCATCGTCAGATCACACCTATGCGCTTGAGCTCTTCGATGCGGGCGGCGGAGAGGCCGGCGCGTTTCTGGAAAATCTCGGCGCTGTGCTGGCCGAGCGTCGGCGCCGGCGTGCGAATCTCCCACGGCGTGCGTCCGTATTTGAGCGGCGCGCCCGGATACTTGTGCGTGCCCGCGACCGGCTGCGCGATCTCGACAAAAAATCCGCGCGCTTTGAGATGCTCCGAGTTGAGCAGGTCGCCCATCGTCGATACCGGCGCGAATGGCACGCGCCGCGCCTGCGCCTTGCGATACAAGTCGAGCACGGTCTGCTCAGCGACCCATTCCTGGAGCAGCACCTTGAGCGCGTCCCAGTTGAGCGCGCGCTTCAGGCGGTCGCCGAAAATTTCCATCTCGGCCCATTCGGGATTGCCCATGATTGCGACGAAGTTGCGCCACTGATGCTCCTCGATGCAGCACAGGTAGATGTAGCCGTCCTTACACTGCATCGTCTCGACCGGCTGCAACGGCTTCTGGCCCAGGCGCGTCGCGATCATCTTCATGTACGGCCAGTACTCGAAGGTCATCTCAAGGATCGACGCGATCGACTCCTGCACCGAGACCTCGACGTGCTGACCCGCGCCGTCGCGAAGCTGCGCGAACGCCGCGGCCATCGTCGCCGTCGCGCCGTGCACGCCGCCTTGGTAGCCCGCCTGCTGGCCAAAGGTCTTCAGCGGCGGTAACTCGGGATGCTCGGGACCGCCGCCGTTGAGCACGCAGACGCCGCCGGCGCACCAGATCGTCAGATCCTCGGCGCGGTAGTTGCGGTACGGACCGCTCAGGCCGAACGGCAGAATTGACGTCATGATCAATTTCGGATTGACGGTTCGCATGCGCTCGTACGAAAGCCCGATTCGATCCATGTCGGGCGGCGCGACGTTGTGCACCAGGACGTCGGCGTCGGCGACGAGCTTCTCGAAAATCTCGAATCCTTCGGGTCGCGCGATGTCGAGCGTGACGCCGCGCTTGTTGGTGTTGAGGTAGAGGAACAGGCCGCTCTTTTCGGGATGCGGCGCGTCGCCGGGGAAAGGGCCGCGGGTGCGCGCGCGATCGCCCACGCCGGGGCGCTCGATCTTGACGACGTCGGCGCCCATGTCGGCGAGCAGTTTGCCGCAATACGGCGCGGAGACCATCTCTCCTAACTCAACGACCTTTAGACTGGACAACGCTCCTGGCATCGCAGCTCCGCCGGATAGTTTCGAAATGCTACTCGGGAAATACCTGTCTGAACGGCTTGACCTCGACGCGCTCGAAGACGCCTTGCGTGACGTACGGGTCGCTATGCGCGAACGCAACGGCCTCGGCCTCGCTCGCCATGTCGACGACGATCAGGCTGCCGCTGCCGTCGGTGAACGGGCCCGCGATCTTCACGCGGCCGGCGTCGACGAGTGGGCGCAGGTTGTCGAGATGCGCCGGGCGGACCTTGGGCCGCAGCGCGGCGCCCTCGGGCCCGTCGTGACCGATTATGACGAACAACATCGCGGTATCCTTCCGCAGGATCGAAGCTCCCGGAGCAAGCCCGTGTTAATTAGCATGCAGCGGCGCACGCGCAAAAGCGCCGACGGTCACGCAGCGCGCGCGCTTCAGGCGACGTCCTTGTCGAGCGCCGAACTCCATTTGCGCGACGCGCGCCCTTCCCATCCGCGCTTGTGATACGCGTAGCCGACGATCAGCGGCACCGCGATGGTTGCCTCGCAGTAGACCATCTGCTCCCACGTGGTGTCGACTTTGCCCCAGCTGCTCGCCTCCTTGAGGGTGCTGCCGGAGAGAGCGCCGTCGCGCACGTCGGCGACGGTGATCTGGATCGCGTATTTGTGCATCGGCACGTCGTGCCCCAAGACTTCCGCAGCGACGACAATATCCTGCGCGAAATTCTTCGGCACTCCGCCGCCAATCATGAACAACCCGGTGCACTCGTTTCTGACCTTGAGGCGGGTGAGTTCGTAAAAATCCTTCGCGCTGTCGAGCGTGACTTTTGGCTTGCCGGCGCGCGACGCCTGATGTGCGACGAGTCCGAATCCGGCCGAGCAGTCGCTGAACGCGGGGCAGAAAATCGGCACCTCCTCGCGAAAGGCCTCGAGCACGATGCTCGCGCCGGTTTTGGCGCCGGTCTCGGCTAGATATTTTCCCATCTCGCCGACGAACTCGCGCGAGGAGTATGCGCGCGGCTCGAGGCTGTCCGCGATCTTGTGGATCGTCTCGTCGCACACGCGCAGTTCATCTTCGTCGATCAGCGTGTCGTAAATGCGATCGATGTGCAGGTCGCGCAGCTTGTCGTCGTCGAGCCCGTACTTGAAGCGATCCTCGGCCATCCAGTGCTTGAAGCCGAGCGCCTCGAAAAAATCCTGG
>DASQHV010000139.1:0-3458 GCA_035631915.1 Candidatus Acidiferrales bacterium
TGCGCCAGCTCGACGGCGCTCGGCTCGCGCTGCGCGTTACCCATCGCGGCCGCGCGCAAACTGCCGTGACCGGCCAGCACCGCGACGTTGAGGCTCGGCGGATTGGCGTCGATCGCGTCGAGGTAGCCGGGATATCCTTCCCAGCGCGGCACCTTCACCTCGCCGTGCAGCGCGCGAAACATCGCGTTGGCGGCGCGATATGGCGCCGCGCCCATACCGCAATTGCCGACGACGTCGGTCGTGACGCCCTGCATCGTTTTGAAGTCCATCTCGGGCGTCAGAAAAATCGCGAAGTCGTCGTGGCTGTGAACGTCGATGAAGCCCGGCGCGAGCGCCAGTCCGCGCGCGTCGATCTCCCGCGCAGCCGCACCTGCGACAGCGCCGACCGCAGCGATCTTGTCGCCGCTCAGCGCTACATCGCCGTCAAACGCCGGGGCGCCACTACCGTCGAAAATCTTTGCGCCCCGAATCATTAGGTCCCATCGTGCTTCGCTCATCGCAGCCTCCGATCGGATGGATTTTCAGGATTTTCAGTCGCGCGCGTCGCTCACTTTTCGATTCGCAGATGAAAGCATCCGTCGCGCGCGGTGGATTCGAGCATCACGTAGCCTTCGCCTTCCGCGGCCTTTGGAATGTCGCGCGCGCCGCGCGGATCGTCGAGCGTCAATTCGAGTACGTCGCCGCGCGCCATCTGCTCCAGGCGCACTTTCGCGTGCGCCCAGTTGAGCGGACACTTGAGGCCCCGCAAATCGAGGCGGACGACCTCGCCGGTTTCCACGCGCGACTTCATCGAACTCGATCCTAACACACGCGCGCGCGCAGCGGACGAGCGCGTCAGATCGAGCGCGCCTGGCCCTTCGCTTCGGCCCATCCCTGCTTGAGCGGCACCACGTGATGGAAAAATATCTTGCGCTCGACGAAGCGCCATCGCCCGCGCTCGCGGCGGTACTTGTCCTCGTAGTAGCCGGCGGCGGTGACGCTTTCTCCGTTGCGCGAAAAGCGCGCCTCGATCGCGCAGGTGCCGTGCGCCGAGTCGCCCTCGATCACGATAATGTGATTCTGAATGAACGGAATCGCGACTTCCTTTTCACGCACCGACGCGCGGTAGAATTTCAGCAGCGCCTCCCGCCCGCGCACCGCTTTGAAGTCGCCGCCCGTGACGTCGAGCACGCCGTCGTCGGTGAACAGATTGGCGACCGCTTCGCCCTCGCCGTGCGTGACGTGCCAGCAGTAGCGCGCGGTGAGCTCCTTGATTTCCTCGCGGTCTTCCAGAACCTGAATGCGTTTCTCGATTGAATCAGCCATTTCGATTTCCCCGTTCGGCCGGCACGCCCGCGGCGATCGCCCAGCGCCCGTCTTTTTCGAGCGTGAAGCGCAGCGCCTTCATCGCGTCCGGCCGTTTGTAGATTGACGTGAACGCCGGCTCGAGCGCCGGCACAAAATCGCGATCGCCGGGATAGATGAGCGTATAGACGCCGTCGATCTTCACCGTCGCGGGACACACGGGTGCAATCGCCTTGGCGCGCGCGAGGGCGGCCATCGCGTCGATGTTCGCGCAGTGCTGGAGCTCGAGCAGGTTCTGCAGCGTCGGCGGAACGATCTGCTGTGCGCGCGAATGATAGAGCGCGACTGCGGCCGCGGCGGTCAGCCATTCGCCGGAAACGACCTCCGCGCGATCGTGACTCGCGAGCTGATCGCGCGGCGCCGCGGCGATGACGAAGCGGGTGTCGTAGCGTTTGCGCGCGTAAGGCGGCGTGACGATTCGCGAGAAGTAGAACAATCGATCAGTCGCGAGCGTCAGCGACTCGCGCTCGACGACGTCGCGGAAGCCGATCTGATGCGCGTGCAGTTTTGCGCGGTAGTCGGCAAAGCGCGTGCGCGTGGCGTCGTCGGCAAACGTAAGCGGCGCGCCGGCGCGCGTCGCGAGCATGATGCCGGCTTCCTCGAACAATTCGCGGATGCCCGCGACCCAGCATCCGAGCGCCTCCTCGCGCGTGAGTCCCTCGCCGAGCAGACGTTCGAGATCGTGCGGCGGAAGCGGCGCAGTGCGTGCGAGCAGTGCGGTGTCGCGGTCGTCGTCGTCAACGCCGCCACCCGGAAATACGTACGCGTCGCCGAAGAAGTCGGCGCCGCCGGATCGCCGCACCATGAAGAGTTCCGGCGCGGAAGAATCGGCCGCCGGGCGGACCAGGATCACCGTCGTGGCGTCGGGAGCGGGCCGCCGGATGGGCTTTTGCTCGGCCATCGTGCGAATCTTGCGAGTTTGGAAAATCCTAAAGTGTCACTTTAAGTGCGCTATTGGGCGATAAAGCCGCCGTCCACCACGAACGTCGCGCCGGTCACGAAGCTCGACTCGTCCGACGCCAGGTACAGCGCGCAGTATGCGATGTCCTCCGGAGTGCCCAGGCGCCGAATCGGCGAAAGCATGAACGGCTGGCCCGATTTCTTCAGCGGGTCGACCACCGGCGCGATCATCGGCGTGTCGATTGCGCCCGGGCAGATGCAATTGACGCGGATATTTTTCGGCCCGAACTCGACCGCCAGCGCGCGGCTCAGCGCGACCATCCCGCCCTTCGCAGCCGTGTACGCGTGCGCCGCCTCCGATCCGATCAGCGCCGCGATCGACGCCGTGTTGACGATCGAGCCGCCGCCCGACTTGATCAGTTCTGGAATTCCGTACTTTGCGGTCAGGTACATGCTCGTCAGGTTGATCGCGATGACGCGGTCCCAGTCTCCCTCGGGAGTGTTGAGCACGTCGGCCATCGAGAGCGGCGACGAGAATCCGACGCCGGCGTTGTTGTAGATGATGTCGATGCGTCCGTAGGCGGCGACCGCCTGGCTGATCAGATTCTGAATGTCCTTCGAACTCGAAACGTCGGCGCGGACAAACGTGGCGCTGCCGCCGTTGAGCTTCACCTGCTGCACCGTTTCGTCGCCGAGTTCGGGCTTCCAGTCGCACGCGACGATCTTTGCGCCGTGCTGCGCGAACAGGACGGACGCGGCGCGGCCCTGTCCGCTGCCGGCGCCGGTGATGATTGCCACTTTGTTCTTGAGCCGCATCAGACTGCCATGCGCTCCGATACTCGCTGAAGAATCGCGCGCGTCGTTTCGACGCTCTGCGCACCGACCAGCGGATACTCGCCGATGAAAAACGTCGGCACGCCGCCGACCTCGCGCTGATGGGCCGCGAGTGCGTTGTCCTTGAGCCGCAGTTCGTAACGCGGTGAATCGATCGCCGCGGCGACTTCGGCCGGGTCGAGACCCGCGTCTGCGCCTAGGCGCGCAACTTCGGCGGGATCTCCGATGTTCACGCCTTCGCCGAAGTAGGCGCGATAGATTCGTTCTTCGAGCGCCTCGTCGCGGCCGGACTCGCGCGCAAACTCGGTGGCGGCCAGCGCGGCGCGGGAATTGGTCAGCACGGCGGGCGGCTTCATCGTGAAGCCCACCGCGTCCGCCAT
>DASQHV010000140.1:0-4756 GCA_035631915.1 Candidatus Acidiferrales bacterium
AGGTGACCCGTCCGGTGACTTTGTCGAGAGGCTCGGTCGCGAGCAGGAGCGCAGCGCGCGCCATGAGCTCGACGGGCTCCGCGCGCGGTGAGTCGGGACGGTCGACCAGCTTGTGGAACAGGACGCCCGGCGTCGCGACCACCTGCGAGGGCGAGACACAGGTCACGCTGATGCCGCTCTGGTAGAGCTCCGAAGCGAGCCCCTGCGTGAAGCGCTCGAGCGCCGCCTTCTCCGCGCCGTAGCACACGCCGCCGCGAAACGGCGTCTCGTTGGTGTAGGGTCCGCGGCCGGGGCCGATCGCCGCGCCCGACGAGATGTTCACGATCGCGCCCGACTTGCGCGCGAGCATGTCCTTGAGCACCAGATGACTCATCATGAACGGCCCGTGCACGTTGACCGCAAACGAGCGCATCCACCGCTTCGGCGGAAAATCCTTGACCTCGATGAAATAGGTCAGCGCCGCGTTGTTCACCAGCACGTCGACCGGGCCGTAGAGCTTGTGCGTCTCTGCGACGAGTTTTTCGCAGTCGGCCTCTGACGACACGTCGCAGGTGACGGCGGTCGCCTCGCCGCCGGATTTCCTGATGGCGGCGACGGTGGTCTCAAGCGAGCCTTCGAGCAGCGGATGCTCGCCCTCCTTGAGCGTACGCGCCGAGCACACGACCTTCGCGCCTTCCTTCGCGAACAGTTCCGAGATTGCCTTGCCGATACCGCGACTCGCGCCGGTGACGATCGCGACCTTTCCCTGCAGCTTGCCCATTTCGATTTTTCTCCTGACGATTGCGGACTCCGTGACTGCGAGTCCCGCCAATTCTTATAGCGATATCGATGAGGTTGCGGCCACCAGGAATTAAAATGCGGGGCTCCGCGCCCCGCGCCCCCGGCAGGGCCCAGCCCTGCACCCGGGGTAGGAAACAGAAAAGAAAAAGACAAGATGCGGCCGCAGCGGCCTGTTAGAACTTTAGGGCGAGGACGCGCGTCCGTTCTTCATCATTTCTCTCCCGTCATCCTGAGCGAGCACTGCGCGAGTCGAAGGACCTACGCGCAGCGACGCACCTACGCGTGTCATTCTAGAGCGGAGTCCGCGAAGCGAAGAATCCCGGCGCGCGATCCGCCGCGCGGTCTGCTCCGAGGACGGTGAGCGCGCGCCGGATGACGGTTTCGGAGCGCGAGTGTGACTGTTATTCTGCGATCATAAGTTTTCGGAGCCAGTATTCCTCACATGCATCCCCTGGAGATTGTTCTTTCGCTCGCGATCGCCGCGGGCGCCGGTTCGGGCCTGATATTCGTCGGCGTACTGATTCAATGGAGCCTGCGCAAGGCGCGACCGTCGCGTCCCGCGGTACTTATCGCGCCTGAACCTCGCGAAACAGTTCCGGCTGTCGAGGCGGTTCGCGATGTCTCTGCACCGCAACCGCGCGCAGAATTTGAACCGGCGCCGCAGGAAGCCGCCCCCCAGCCCGCGCCAACTCCGGCGCGCGCGCCGGTGCGAATCTCCGCCGGACTGCGCAAGACGCGCGAGAGCTTCCTCGCGCGCATCCGCGCCGCGCTGACCGGCAGCGCCAAGATCGACGAAATTTACGAAGCGCTGGAAGAGGCGCTGATCGCCGCCGACGTCGGCGTCGAGGCGAGCATGAAGATCTCCTCGGCGGTGCGCGCGCGGCTCGGCAGCGACAATCGCGCCGACAGTATCCGCGACGCGCTCAAGGCCGAGATTGCCGCTATCCTCGCGTCGGCGGAACGTGCCCCCGCGGATCCCAAGGGCGTGCCGCTGGTGATCATGATGGTCGGAGTGAACGGTGTCGGCAAAACCACCACCGTCGCCAAGTTGGCGGCGCGGCTCAAGGCGGAGCGCGGCAGTGTGATCGTCGCGGCCGCCGACACGTTTCGCGCCGCCGCGATCGAGCAGCTCGAGATTTGGTGCGAGCGTGTCGGCGCCGACATGATCAAACAGTCGCAAGGCTCGGATCCCGCCGCGGTAGCCTTCGACGCCGTGAAAGCAGCGGTCGCGCGCAAGGCCGGCGCCGTGCTGATCGACACGGCCGGGCGCCTGCAGACCAAGGTCAACTTGATGGAGGAGCTGAAGAAGATTGCGCGCGTCGTCGGCCGCGAGTTGCCCGATGCGCCGCATGAGACGTGGCTCGTGCTCGACGCGAACACCGGTCAGAATGCGCTGAGCCAGGCGAAAATTTTCGGCGACGCGGTGCCGCTGACCGGCGTGGTGCTGGCCAAGCTGGACAGCACGGCCAAGGGCGGAGTGGTGGTTGGAATTGCCGAGCGGCTCAAGATTCCGGTGCGGTTCGTCGGCTTGGGCGAGGGGCTGGACGATCTGCGCGAGTTCGACGCGCGCGAGTTCGTGGACGCGTTGTTTGCAACTGACGACGGCACGGAGCAGAGTGCGAGCGGCTCTTATGCAGCTTGACAGTGCAGATTATCCAAAATTAAACTAAAGGTAGAAGTTTTGCTCATGGCGACAGATGTCTTAAAGCAACTAGACGAAAGAATTCAGGCCTCGGTGGCGCGTATCAACCAGTTACGCAAGGAAAACGATCAACTCTCGCTGAAGCTTGCCGAAGCTGAAAAACGCTACGCCGACGCCACCGCGCAATTGAAGCAGCTCAACGTCGAACGGCAGCAGCATGAGAATGAACGCAACGACGTCAGAAGCCGGATCGAGAAGATCCTGTCCCGCTTCGACGGCATAGACCTTGGCTGAAGATGAAGGGCGTCAACGTCCAGATCATGGGTCAAAGCCTTACGGTCGCCAGCGAGGCCGGCGAGGAGTGGGTGAGGGCCGTGGCCGAGACGGTGGACGAAAAGATTAGGAATATCCGCGCCGGGACCCAGACGGTCAGTTCCGTCAACGTGGCAATCCTGGCGGCGTTAAATTTCGCCGAGGAACTCGAGCATCTGCGCCGGGAGCATCAGGAGCTGGTGGATCGAATCGCGGCGATGAATAAACGGCTGTCCGCGGCAATCGACGGCGACGAAGCTTGAAATGGGGAATGGATCGTCGTCGCATGAGCGCATACAGTCGAGAGGTAACTGGTTTGAGACGGGGGCGGGAAGTTTGAATCTCGAAAGCGGCCTAAACGCGGTGCTTACAAGCTTGAGGCCCGTGCGAAAATTTTTAACCGCAACGAAGGCAAACCGCCGCGGGAATCGCGCGACGCGATCGCCCGGGGCTACAGGCCGGCTGTCGGCCGGATCGAGAACCATCAGCGCGCGCGACGGCGCGTGGCGCATGAGTAACTGATCCCGCTCCCGCCATGGCGATAGACCCGTGGCGGACGAAAAGAAAAACCTCCGCGCAATCCTGACCGATTGCCGCGACGCACTCCCGGCCGCTTGGGCCGCATCCGCGTCGTATCGCGTCCAGCAAAATTTTCTGTCGAGCGACGCGTATCGCGCGTGCACTGCGATCGTTCTGTACGCCGCCGTCGGCAGCGAGGTCGCGACCTCCGCGATCCTCGACGACGCGCTCGCATCAGGACGCGCGGTGTTCTTCCCGCGCGTCGATTCCGGCGCGACCTCCTCGATCACTGCGCGCCGCGTTGGCACTCATCTCGAGATGCAGCGCGGCGCCTACGGAATCCTCGAGCCGCCCGCGTCGGCGGACGCGCTCGACGTCGCACAGTTCACGAATGTCCTGGTATGCGTTCCCGGCGTCGCCTTCGGCCTCGAAGGTCAGCGCCTTGGCCGGGGCGGGGGCCATTATGATCGTTTGCTCGGCGGCTCGTGCCGCGAAGCGATCAGCGTGGGGCTCGCCTATTCATTCCAGCTGCTCGGCCGGGTTCCCGAGACGGAACTCGACGCGCGGCTCAACTTCATTGTTACCGAGTCTGCGGTTCATCGAGTCGGTGCGGCGCCACGGCCGGCTCGCGGAGCGCGGACCAAGGAGGTACACCCGGGTGGCTCTAATCACCTTAATCCTGGGACTAATCGTCGGGGGCGCGGTTTTTTACGTTTGGGGGATAACGAAACAGCGCAAGGACGCCGTTAACCTGGAGGCCGCGCACGCCGAAGCCGAAGCTGTAACCAAGGAGGCTCAAACCAAGCGCGAACTGTTAATCAAGGAAGCCGAACTCAAGGCCAAGGATCTGTTGGTCGGTGCGCGCGCCGACGCCGAACGCGAGATGCGCGATCGCAGGCGCGAGATCGTCGCGATCGAACAAAAGCTGGAAGCGCGCGAAGAGACTTTCGAAAAACGCCAGGAAGCGTTCGAGCGGCGCGAGGCCGACCTGAACCGGCGCGATCAATCCCTGCGCTCGCGCGAGAAAAATCTTTCGGAAAAGGAAGAACAGCAGCAGGCGCTGATCGACGAGGCTCGCACCAAGCTTGAAGCCGTCGCCGGGCTCACCCGCGAGGAGGCCAAGCGCTCGCTGATCGACGAGATGACCGGGCAGGCGCGCACCGAGGCCGCCAAGCATATCCGCGTGGTCGAGGAAGAGGCGCGCGAGGAGGCCGATCGGCGCGCCAAGCGAATCGTGTCGATTGCGATCGAGCGGCTCGCGGGCGAGTTCGTCGCCGAGCGCACGGTGGCCGTGCTGGCGCTGCCCAATGACGAGATGAAGGGGCGGATAATCGGGCGCGAGGGCCGCAACATCCGCGCGATCGAAGCCGCCACCGGCGTCGACATCATTATCGACGACACGCCGGAAGCCGTGGTCATCTCGTGCCACAACCCGATTCGGCGCGAAATCGCGCGGGTCTCGCTCGAACAGCTCATCTCGGACGGCCGGATTCATCCCGGACG
>DASQHV010000141.1:0-18963 GCA_035631915.1 Candidatus Acidiferrales bacterium
GCCAGTATTCCGAGCAACTCTCCGGCGATTCCGCCGGCTATTCCGAGCACCACGCTTTCCATCACGAAGCTGATCAACACGTTGAAGCGGCTGAAGCCGAGCACTCGCAACACGCCGATTTCACTCGTGCGGCGCGCCACCGCCGTGTACATCGTGTTCATCGCGCCGAACACCGAGCCGACCGCGAGGATCAGCGCGATCGCCAGGCCCATCGCGCGCAGTTGATCGACGAAGTCCATTTGCTTCGCGTAGAACTCCCGTTCGGCCATCGTATCGACTCTGAGGCGCGAATCAGTAGTGAGCGATTTGGCGAATTCCTCGTGCTGGCCTGGTCGCAGCACCAGGTGCAGCACCGCGAATCCGCTCTTCATGTGAAATTCCTGCGCCAGCACGTCGAGATCGGTCAGCACTTCCGACTCGCGAGCACTGTCGTTATCGGCGAAGACGCCGACGATTTTCCAGGTGCGGCGGCCGAACTTGAAATCGCTTCCCACCGCAAGATTGTGAAACCGCGAGGCCAGCTTGCGTCCGACCACCATTTCAGCCGAGCCGGCAGTCGGCCATCGCCCGGTCTCGATGCGCATCTCGCGATGAACCTGGTAGGCAATCGGATAGACGCCGCGCAGCAGCGTGAATATGACTTTGGAGGGCGGCTCGTCGGGCGCCGGGTTGAATCCGGTCACCATTTCGGGCGACACGAGGACCTGCCCGTCGGCGGCGGTTGCGATTTGCGTGCGGCTCTTGATGATCTCGTACTGCTCGCGCGAGATGAAGCTGCCGCCCTCGTTGGTGGTCCCGCGGCTCAGCACGATCCAGTTGTCGCCGATCGCGGCGCGCATGATCGTGGCGCGCAAACCGGCGACGAATCCGGCCAGGATGAAAAGTATCATCACGACCAGCGCCACCACCGACGCCGTCATGACGCTGGTTGCCCGCCGCACCATCAGGCTGCGCACGTTGTATCGAATCGGAATCACGCTGTACGACCCTCAGAGGTTGCGCGCACGGACTAGATCGATCCGGCGCTCGACAATTCCGAAGCTGCGATTCTATAGATGGCTCAGCACTCATCCTAGAGGCGCGGCGCACGAAATCCGCTGCCTGCGATCGCGTCGCGAGCACGCGTCGTGAAGCCATAAGTTGTGCAATTCGCTAGACTGGTATCACCGCGATCGATTCAAAAAAGGAGCCTGCGAGATGCAAATGGGAATGGTCGGACTGGGCAGAATGGGCGCCAACATGGTGCGGCGGCTGCTGCGCGGCGGGCACCAGTGCGTCGTATTCGACGTGAGCGCCGCGGCGGTCAAGGAGTTGGTGGGCGAGGGCGCAGTTGGGGCAGCGTCGCTCGACGATTTCGCCGCGAAGCTCAACAAACCGCGGGTAGCGTGGATGATGGTGCCGGCGGCGGTCGTCGAGCAGACGCTGGGCGAACTGGCGCGCCGCTTCGAAAAAGGCGACATCATCGTCGACGGCGGCAACTCGTACTACATCGACGACATCCGCCGGGCGGAAGCGCTCGCCGCGAAGGGCATTCACTATGTTGACTCGGGGACCAGCGGCGGCGTGTGGGGACTCGAGCGCGGCTTCTGCCAGATGATCGGCGGAGAGACCGGAGTCGTGAAGCATCTCGATTCGATTTTCGCAACGCTGGCGCCGCCGTTCGACTCGGCGCCGCGCACGCCGGGGCGCGAGAAGGTCAAGGGCGGCACCGCCGAGCACGGCTACCTGCACTGCGGCCCCAACGGCGCAGGTCACTTCGTCAAGATGGTTCACAATGGGATCGAGTACGGAATCATGGCGGCGTACGCGGAGGGCATCAACATCCTGCGCAACGCGAACGTCGGCAAACAGACGCACGCCGTCGACGCGGAGACTACGCCGCTACGCAATCCGAAGCTGTATCAGTACGACCTCAACTTGACCGACATCGCCGAGGTTTGGCGGCGCGGCAGCGTAATCGCGTCGTGGCTGTTGGACTTGACGGCCAACGCGTTGCTCGGCGATCCCGAGCTGAAGAACTTTGCCGGACGCGTCTCCGATTCCGGGGAGGGGCGCTGGACGATCGACGCCGCGATTGATGAAGGCGTGCCCGCGCACGTCCTGACGGCGGCGCTCTACGAACGCTTCAGCTCGCGCGGCGCCGCCGACTTTGGCGACAAACTCCTGTCGGCGATGCGTTACGAGTTCGGCGGTCACGTCGAGAAGAAGGCCTAGCGGTGAAGTGCCCGGGCAATGCGCGCGTGATGTGTTGAGGTGACCGTCTGCTCGCGGATCGAGCTGTTCAATTCAAACTAGGCCTGCGGGGGCGGCGGCTCCGAGTGCTCGGGTGGCGCAAGTGACGGCGCCAGCGAAGGATCGGTCTTCTGACGCGAGATGCGCTGCAGGTCGTCATTCTCAGCCATCACGGTTCGCATGCGCAGCAGGTTCTTCAGCGCGTTGTACCAGAACGGCGCGCCGAGACTGAGCAACAACGTCGACAGCAGGATGCCGGGAATCTTGATCGGGTACAGTTCTGCGCGCCAGCTTCCCGGATTCGGCATCGTGATCAACCCATAAGTGGCGAGTTGATCGAGATACTGGGCTTGCGGTTTTGCCGGAACGGCGGTGGTCCCCGTTGCTTCGGTGGAATTTGGATTTTCGACCGCAGCGGCTTCCGTTACGAGCCGCTCGCGAAGCGCATCGTTGATCCAGAGCGTGTTGACAATACCGATGGTGTCAAGCTGCAGGCCGAACGCCACTGCCAGTGCGCAGGCGAATGTGATGCCGCGGGCACCCATCGTGAAGCGCGCCGACACGCGATCAATCGTTTGATCGAACCATCCATTTACTTTTCCGACGAAGTTGCTTCTGGCGCCCTGCAGGATTGCGAAATCGCGGCACACGTTGGTCGCGAGGTCTGGGCGCGCCGCCTCGATTTGCATCGCGACCAGCCGCAGATGTCCCAGGGTCGCGGCCGGGTTGGCGATTCCATTCTCGACCAGTGCGTCGCTGAGCGCCTTCTTGTCCGCCTCATTCAATTTGATCTGCCCTTGCCCGGCGGCCAGTTCGAGCAGCAGGCGAACAAGCTCATCGCGATGGATGACGGTTCCAAGGCGCGACATCGGTTCAGCAATCAGCGGATTCATGAGAACCGCGCCCGCAATTCTGCCGGCGCTGTTTTTCAGCCCGGGATCGATTTGCGCGATGAGCGTTTCAATGCCCTTCTTCAAACCTCGGCCGCGCGTATTGAACAGGGTGGTGAGGAATTGAGTGAGGATCGTCACGGTCATGCTCACTACGAGCATGATCACGGAAACGCCGATTAGTACGTCAAGTGTTTTCGGCATCGGTGCAATCCTCGAAAGTGAGATTTGCCAAACGTAGGACTGACTATTTGTAGGTTCTTGGTCGCTGCGACCTTGTCTTTGCCAAGTGATGCGAAGTGACTATTCGAGTGAGTTGAATCCTTCCTCGCAGTCTCCATCAAAGTGATATTTCAAAATACAATGGCGTAGCCTTGACGAGGTTCACGAGCGTCGGCGGAACGTCCTGATCGATCCGCACGACCTGCTGCCCGGTCTTCTCTCCCAGCCGCTGCAGGAGCGGCTCGAAAGGCATTTGCCCCCAGCGCTTTTTCAGCGCCATCTCGTGGTTGACCGGTATAAAAGCGTATTTGAGGCCGTCCATCTCCTCGAGCCCGAGCTGGCGGAGAGTTGCATTGTGACTACCATGATGACCGACCTTGTAGAATATCGTGCGCTTTAGCAGATCAGGCCCCGTGACGGTCTTTGCGTTTACGTTCCATTTCAGATCCTGCCACGACAGCCAGTTGCCGACCTGGGCGTCAGCCGCAAAGAGCAGCACGTCGCCGCCGTCGAGCTCGAAGGCAAGCACGACGCAGGTGTTGTTGGTCGCGCTGTCGAGTTGCAGCGCGAGACTTGACGAAGCGTCGAGCCAGCTGGTGTCGATTCGCCGCCAGTCTTGACTCTTTTCTTCCGAGTCGGCGGCCTCGCCCCAGTAGTTTTGCTGAAAGAACGGCATTTGCTTGGCGGGCTCGAGCGGGATTTGGAACCTGGCGCCGAACGGCGCACTCTCATCGGAATCATCCAGCGCGATTTCCAGCATGCCGGCCGCTGCATTCATCGCCTCCATCCCGTAGGTTTCCGGTGTCGAGGTAGACGGGTTGAATCGCTTGATGAGTTTCTCGTCGTGCGGCGGTCCCAAGACGTAGGCCCGCACCGAAGTTCCGTTGAGAGTGACCGGCGCGTCTTGCGGCAGGCAGTAGCGGACGTTCTGCGAGAGTCCCTTGACGACATTGAGCGCATCGGTCGTCGTGCCGCTTCCCGCGGCTCCAAACAGATCGAGCATGCCCATCACTTCGTCCGCTGTGTCGGAGCCGCCGGCGGCGCGCATCCGGCTCGCGGCCATCGTCAGAGCGGTGCGCAACGATTGATGCTCTGCGCGCAACTTATTGGCCAGTTGGTCGGCCGGATCTTCCGTCCATGCGACCCACACTTGATCGACCTTCAGTTTCGACTTGTCCTGCCACAGCGCTTGCGCCTGCACCATCCCCGAAATGTGATCCCAATGTTCATGAGTTGCGACCAGCAGATCGATACGTCCGTGGGTCGTTGCGATGAGGTCTTGTACGACCTGATTCATCACCGTTCCGGGATCGGCCGTACCGAGAATCACTCCACAATCGATGACGATGAAGAACGAACTGCCGTCGCTGCGCGGAAACGTAAGCAGAAAGCAATCGCCGAGCCCCTGCCGGTACATCCGGACTTTCGCCCGGAACGCGGCGCCGCCCGCCGCGGCCCGCGGCGCTGGAGTGGACGCCGACGCCGACTGACCGCTGCCTCGTGCCGACCGTGCAGCTACCTTCCTGGCCAAGATCGCCTCCTTCGCGCGGTTGGTTTCATGATCGATCGCTCAGGTCGCGCGATGCAGCATCGCAAACGGCTCGCGTCCGCTGCTCACATTCTCGAAGTAGTTGCTGCGGATGTACGATCCCTGCATCTCCAGCTGAAAGGCCTGCTGCGCCTGGACGCGTTGCTGGTTGGCGACGCGCTTGCGCACGCAATACTTGATGTAGTGATTGCGCTGGTCGATGATCAGCGTGCATCCGCCGCGATACTTCTGACCGCCGCTGTCCGCAGGTATCCAACTTTGCGTAATTTCGATCACGACGTCGAGGCGCGGATTGTCGTCGCGGCCGACTCGGCGCACCGGCCGCACCGAATGGACTTCGAATCGGCGGAGTTCGCCATGAAACTGATTTTCGATCGCGGCGACTCTTCCCGCGCGATAGAAGCCGAGGGCCTCCGCGTCCTCGTCGGTCAGGTTGTCTTCGACCCATTGATGAAACAGCTTCGCGTTCTGCTTCGACACCTCGAACGCGTCGCGCCGCTTTGCCGACAAGTCCCAGTCGTAGGACATCTCCTTCAGGATCGCGGCCAGCTTGGCGTTCACCGCGGGATCGATTTCCGGACGCTCCCAGCACAAGCTCTCGACGGAGAGGCTGCGCACTCCGTCGGGATAGATTCCGCGCGCGCGAAACGCTTCGATGAATGCCGCGCGATAGGAGAGCTCGTCGTCGGGCACCATGTCGCGATCGGCGGTGATTAGCGCGCGCAGGTACTCGCCAAATTTGATGTCGACCGGCGGGCAATAGTCGAGCGCGCGGATGCATATCTGCAGCACGTGGCCGGCCGTTTTGCTGGCTTCCTGCGCCAGGCGATCCGTCAAGTCGCGCGAGATCGATCCCGGCGGCAGCACGCCGGTGCCCTGCGTAGCGAGCCGGATCAAATCGGCGCTGCGAATCTGATAGATGTCGAGAAACGCATTGAACACCGCGGCGACCAGCACCGCACCCAATTCGTGAGGCTCGGTCGTGGAGCGATAGAGGTTGGCTTCCGGCTTAGTCGGTACCCACCGCTGCTCGCCTGTTTTTTCGTCGACGACGACGGTTCCGATCGCGCTTCGCAACGCGCCGTGCTTTTCGGTTCCTTCTCCAAACTGCTGCGCGAGTTCGCCGAGTATGTTTTGCCGGGCGAGGTTGCCCTGCGTCCTTCCGATCTGGTCGCGCAGCGCTTCCGGGATCGTGAAGTGCTGAAACAGCGCGACGATATCGGCAAACGCCTCGTGAAACGCGAGCACGTCGGGATTGGTCGGTTCGCGAAAGCGCGAGTGCAGCCCGTCCAGCAGCGCGTGCGTGGTTTCGTGCGCCACGATGTCGTGCGAGAGGCTGCAGAAGATGGTTCCGCCGGGCAGGTTGCGTCCCGCGTCGGTACTGGACGCAGGAAAATATCCGAGCAGCAGCGCCTTCTTGTCGGGACTGTAGTACGAATTTGCTTCACGCATCGCGTGCGGATAAATCCGCAGGCGTCCGACGTAGTACTCACTATACTTGCCGTTCTGCCGGACCTGGCGCGGCGCCCACAACGCGCGGCGCCCGAGTGCTCGCTCGAAATGCTCGATCGTCTTCATCGCAACCGCGTAGACCATCTGCTGATGGAACTGCGGATTCGACTCCGAGGGCGACAGTCCGTCGTGGGCGAGCGGCAAGGGCCGGTTCAAATCGACCGGCGCGTAGCAAACTCCGGTCGCCGGGTCGACGTCGACCACTTCGACGTATTCGCCGACCGGACCGGGCGCCAGGTCTTCTTCCCAGACCACGTCGAGGGTCGTCTCGTTGAGCCCAACCGTATCCGGCTGCGCGCCGAGCAGAGGATCGAACGCAAAGACCCTGAGGTTGCGAGTGGCCGGTGGATGCATCGGCGGATCGATCGCGCCCGCAAGTCGTCGCTGCTCGAGTTGGCTGAGATGCGCGGGAACGGCCACCTGCGGCGGCGAAGCGGCCGATGATTTCCGTTGCAGCTCGGCGCGCAGGTTCGCGGAAGCGCCCGGCGCCGCGATCAACGCGTCGATAAATCTTTGGCGGTCCGCAGCCGATACAGCCGCCGGGGGAACGTCGGCATCCGGCATCAACATTTCAAGCTCGTGCGATTGTTGCGTCAGTTGCAATGCCTCGAGCTCGAGCATCCGGTGACGCGCGTCAGGCGGTGCGGCGCCCAGACCGGTCAGGATGCGTAGGAATTCGAACGAGGCGTCGTCCGCTGGCCGCTCGCGCAAATCCGCTTCCGCAGCGGGCGCGACGCTCAGCGCCTGCGCCGCGTGGACCATCCCGCGGCCTAATCGTTCGCCGAGTCCGGGCGAGGCGAGCATCGCGGAATCAAACAGCGCCTTGCGCACCGCCTCGACTCGCATCCACGGTTTCGAGTAGCCAGCCAGCGTCGATCTATTTCTTTGAATCCAGAGCGCCGCCGCCGCGGCGATTTGCGGAGTCGCCGCGGAAGTTCCCTGGCCGTCGAGATCGACGATATTGGTCGAACCGAATCGGGCCCACGGAACGTTCGGCGTGCAGCCGGCGATCGCGGTCGGCATTTTGCTCGGCGGACCGTAGTTGCCCGCCATCTCGTCCAGCGGCAAGTCCGCATAGGGCGCCCCATTAGCCATCACGCCGCAGGCGGCAACGACCCGCTTGAAGCGCGCGGGGTACACGATGTTGTGAGTGGGCAGGTTTCCAAAATTGTTCCCCGCCGCCGTGACGATGAAGACTCCGGACTCGTACAGTGCGTTCACCGCGTCGGCCCAGGCCTGCGACGCGAGACCCCCCATGCTCATCGTGATTACGTCGACCTGAACCGCCGCAAGACCGTGCACATAGTCGAATGCGCGCGCGATTGCGCTGTTCTTGAACAACACCACCGAGTTGGCGACTCGAATCGGAATCACGTCCAGGGCGTAGGCGCCGCCCAACGGCACGCCCGCCACGTCATTGCCAGCCAGGATGCTCAGCGTGCCCGTTCCATGTCCAAGATTGTTCATGGTGCCGGCGCTGCGGTCGGTGGCATCGTTTGGGAAGTCTTCGTCGACGAAGTTCCTCTGCAGGTCGATCCGCAGATGCCGCGGCAGGGTCGAGTGTCCGGGATCGTACCCGGTATCGAAGTGCGCGATGATCACGCGATCGGTCGCCGGCTCGCCAATCGCGCCACGCGCCTGATCGAGTTGCGAATGTTGATCGTCGCGGAACCAGTTCGGCGTCGCGCCGGTCGGAAAGTTGGGATTCTGACCGTCGGCGGTCGTTCCGCCTCGAGTCAAAGCGAAAGCCTGGTTTGCTTCCGACCCGAAGATCCATCGCTGTTCAAGATCCGGCTCCGCGAACTGAACCGGCCCGCTGCCAGTTACCCCGAAACCAGTCGCAATCAATTGATGGCACACGTCCCACGAATTCACTTCATCGCCGGGCTGCGTGCTTGCGACGATATGCCATTGTGCGGGAGGGGCGGCTCCGTGAGCGACCGTTCGCTGGATACTGCCGAACAGCAACTCGCTTCTAAGAGAGAAGGGAGATGCGCCGAACATCAGTTGGCGCGGACTCGTGCCGGGGATCATCTTCACAAGAAGACGAGGTTGGCGTGTGATTGACAACACTGTCGGCGGCTCCCAAGGGAATTGCTATTAGCGTTGATGCGCGATTAACACAATGAGAGAGGTCGCGAGCGGCGGCAGCCGGTTGGAACAGCCGTGCAGCATCAAGTCGTGACATCTTTTTGTTGACTAATTGTTAACAGACTGGCATTGTTAACTGCATATCAAGTCGCATCAGAAGAAAGGCGCAGAAGACGACCACGCGGCTTGGCATAATCGCGAGCAGTACTTGTTTGCGATGCACCGAACAGTTCAACTCGATGTTGACCGGCCGATGCTTGATCCGCGCGCGAAAACGACCCTGGCAGCGCGTTCGATCCAAAGGTCATGACGCCGGCCAGCCAATAAGTAGGTGTGAGGATCATCGTGGTACAAGCAAACTCCGTCGTGGACCTTTCTCATCATAACGGTGACGTCGATTTGGCTGCCGCAAGCAGCGACGGAATAGTCGGAGCCATTCACAAGGCGACCCAAGGGACTGCGTTTACGGATCCCACGTACGACGTAAACCGGCAGAAGGCCGCCGACGCCGGGCTGAGGTGGGGTGCCTATCACTTTGGAACCGGCGCTGACGGTGTCAGCCAGGCGGAGCTGTTTTTGAATGTCGCCCAGCCTGACTCGGAAACCCTTCTGGTACTTGACTTTGAGGCGAACCGGCAGAGCGCCAGCATGAGTCTTGAGGAGGCCCGCGCATTCGTTACTCACGTGCATTGCGTGACGGGGCGATGGCCGGGACTCTACTCCGGCCACTACATTAAAGATCTGCTTGGGACCGGCACTGACCCGGTGCTGAGCCGATGCTGGTTTTGGCTGTCGCAGTACGGGCCGACTGCGGTCGTGCCCCCCAACTGGGCCTCCTGGACGTTTTGGCAGTACACCGATGGAGCGGTGGGGCCGCAGCCCCACGTCGTCAATGGGATAGGGCGATGCGACAGAGATAAATTTAACGGTGACGATGCCATGCTGCGCGCATTTTGGACAACAAAGCACCGTACTGAGTACGTTTGAGGAACGACCGTCAAGGTCTCTCTTGTGAATTTTCTCCTTTCGCGAGGCCGTGTCGCGCCTCTTCCCGTCTGAATTCAACTACTCAGTGGCAGATTCGCGGGATATGACTTTCGGTCATCCTCAACGCGATCCCGCTCAATTACCTAGTCGCTCGAGTCACAAGTGAGTAGCACACAGGTTCGAACCTCACCGAATATAAGAACTCTGCACTAGCTAATCGCAAAACACTACTCAGTACCGAACGATGTATCGACGCAAACTTGTAAGGCGCCTAATTGGCGTCTCCCGTCGTAGTGAACTTTTTCATCGTTCACGGGCGAGTGACAAAAAAATAGTCGCCCTTCGCAAACTGACCGGCTTCCGGCGTAGAGACTGATTCCTACCGGTCGCCCGTAGCGCGAGCACGCGCAGCATTTTATGCGGACGGCGAGAGTGGCTAGCTCGTTTGAACGCGCGCACGTTGGGTAGTCCCGAAAGCGCCCGATGCCTTCTGCGAGGGATTGAGATTGCTGTCCGCCGACCTAAAGGCGAAGCTCGACGCGAAGGCGCTGCTCGACAAGTTTGTCGGTTCGATCGGCGGTCCCGCCGCGACACTGGCGGGCGAATCGCCACCGCTGAGTCACGAACAGGTGTCCGGCGGCGCGCGGAGCCGGCGCTGTTACAGCGCTGGACTACCGGCGGCGGCATCGGCGATGATGGGGACGAAATGGCAAAGAACAATTCGTCGCGCCCGCCCGCCAGGGTCTCTGCTACGCGGAAGATCAGAAATCTCACCGAGGAGCTCACCCGCGAGGATTTCAGACTCGGGATGCCGCTGCTTGACGCGGCCGTTGCGGGTGCGGTGCTTGGCTTTCGGCCCAACGATCGCGAGATGCGCGCGCAGGCCAAGCGATGCTGGGAGGCACTTAAGCCCCAACTCAATCAACATCTGCTCAGCGAAAATGAAACGCTGCTGCCGTGGGCGCGCGGCAAGACCGGATTCCCGCCCGACGTCATGAAGCGAATCAAGGAACGGCATCGCGAACTGCGCACCTTGACCCGGCAGTTGGTCGGAGTTTCGTTCGCCGACGATCCGGACAGCGTCGTGGCCTCGGCGGGCAAGGCGCTATGCGTGCTCGCGGTGAAGCTCGACGATCTGATCGACAGCGAAGAGATGCGCATGCTGCCGGCGCTCCGCAGGATGCTCTTCGCGTAGCCCGACGATTAGCCGGGCCGCGGCGGCTCGTTGCCTTGGGAACCGTCGATGCTTCGACGCGGTTGTAAGCTGTGATGAGTATCAGTGGATTTCGAATCCGATTGACTGTGTCGGCGATCGGTCTTGCGCTCCTGGCGTGTGGCACGGCGCCGACCTTCGCCGCGGACGATCTGACCCTGGCGCCGGATCTTTCCTTTACCGACGATTCGAGCTCGAACTTTCCGATCGCCGCGAAAAATCTGTCCGACGCTGCAGTTTCGGCCGACCGCGCGACGGTCATTTTCTTCGGCACCTCGCATTGCTGGAATACAAATCGCGAGGCCGAGCGGCTGGTCAGCCTCTATCCGCGATATCGCGGCAAAGTGAATTTCATCGTGGTCGATTTGAACCACGCCACGACAGCGCAGCGCGCCCTGATGACGAAGTACTATCACGGTTACATTCCAACCGTCGCCGTCATCGACCGCAGCGGAAGGCTGTTGTACGACCGCGCCGGGGAGACTTCGGCGGAGCGCGGTGAGACCGCGAACCTGGAATCGTTGATCAAGTCGGCGAATTGACGCTTGGCGCGCTCAATGCAAAGGACGGCGTGCGGACTTATCGGCGGCGCTCGTCAAAATCGCCGGCAGTGCATGTGCGGCCGCAACGAGGTTCCGGCCTGAGGAGATCGCTTCCGCCTGGTCGCCCGCCAGCGCTCGCGCTTCGACCTTGGCACACAGCGCGGAAAACCGCTTCGCACCGAGCGTGGCGGAGGCGCTTTTGAAAAAGTGCGCGATCGATGCGAGCAGACGCAGATCCTGCGCGTCGAGGGCGTCCTCCATCGACGCGATGCGTCCGTCGAAGTCCGAAAGAAAGTCTTCGACCAGCTTGCCCAGCAAATCGTCGCCGAGTTCTGCTATCTCGGCTATCGCCTCCGGATCGAGTTGGTCGTCGCAGTCGCTCGCATCCATCGGCCCGTCGGCCGTCGAACTGACGCTCTTGCCGCCGCCAGCGCCACGATGCGCCCACTCGTCAAGCGCCGACGCAAGCGCCTTCATCTTCACCGGCTTGCTGATGTAACCGTCCATCCCGGCGCGGAGGCAGAGTTCCTGATCGCCCTCCGTGGCATGCGCCGTCAACGCTATTATGATGGTGTGCGCGGAGCCTCTTTCGCGCTTTCGAATTTCCGCGGTGGCCTGATAGCCGTTCATTCCGGGCATTTCGCAGTCCATCAGGACGATGTCGAATTTTTCGCGTGAAAGCGCGCCGAGCGCTTGCGCCGCATCTTCGACGACGATCGCCGTGTAGCCAAGCGCCGCCAGTTGCTGACCGACGATGGTGCGATTGACGGCGTTGTCGTCGACGCACAGGATTCGCACGCCCTTGCGCCGCCGATGCTCCGAGTCGCGAACCGGATCCGGCGCGGCCGCCGGTTTCGGCACCGCATCTCCGCGGCGAGGTTCGCGGAACAACTCGACCAGACGCGCGTACAGATCGGACGGACGAATTGGTTTGATGACCGTCGAATCGACCAACGCGGGCGCGTGGTCCACCCGGCCAATCGAGGTGAGCATGACGACCCGAGCCGCGCTGAATCGGTCATCGCTCTTGAACGTCTTTAAGAACTCGAGCGCGGTCATGTCCGCCAACTTTTCTTCGATCACGAGCAACGAATATTTTCCGCCGCGGGAGCGAGCCGCCTCGGGGGCCCCCAGCGCTTCAGCGCCGTTCGCCACCGCTATGTTCTCGAATCCCCAAGCGGTCAGATAGTCGGCGATGACTTGCCGGCCGATTGGATTCTCGTAGACGATCAGCGCGCGCAAGTCGCGGAAGCACGACCCGGCCGAGGCGCTCATCCACGGCCGCTCGATGCTATTGGCCTTCTCGAGTCGCGCGGTGAAGTGAAACGTCGATCCTTTTCCGAGCGTGCTTTCGAACCCCATCGTGCCGCCCATCTGCGCCGTCAGTTGCGCGGCGATGACCAGCCCGAGTCCGGTTCCGCCGTAGTGGCGACTGGTCGATCCCTCGGCCTGAACGAACGGCTGGAACAGGCGGGCCTGGACCTCGCGCGGGATTCCGACACCCGGATCGACTACGTCGAACCGGATCAGCACATCGCGTTCGTTGTCTTCCAGTTTCGCCACGCGGACCAGGATCTCGCCCGCCGGTGTAAACTTGATCGCGTTGGAAACCAGGTTGTTGAGAATCTGGCGCAGCCGGCTGGGGTCGCCGCGCAGCCCGGATGTCACGTTGACGTCCAGCTGCAATGCGATTCCCACCGCTTTGGTGCGCGCGGCCGCGGCAAAAGACTCGATCAAGTGCTCGACCACTTCGATCAGATCGAAATCGACCTGCTCGAACGCCATCTTGCCGGCCGACAACTTTGAAAAGTCGAGGATGTCGTTGACGATCGTCAGCAGCAATTCGCCGCTCGATTGTACGATTGCAAGCCGCCGGCTCTGTTCGGCCGGAAGACCCGCCATCAGCATCAGCTCAGCGGTGCCGACAATCGCGCTAAGCGGCGTGCGAATTTCATGGCTTATGTTGTGGATGAATTCCGATCGGATCTGCGCCGCCGCCAGCGCCAGGTCGCGCGCGTGGCGAATTTCCTCTTCGGCGAGCTTGCGCTCGGAAATGTCCGCGCAAACGCCCTCGTACTGCACCAGATCGCCGGACGCGTCCGACACCGCCCGCGCGCTGACCGCGCACCAGACGGCGCTGCCGTCCTGGCGCTTCAGCTGCAACTCCAGGTCTCGGACCACGTGCTCCCGCGCCAGCGTTTCGGTCAGCTCTTTCCATTTTTCTGGATACAGCGGCAGCGATTCGATTCGGAGTGATTCCAGGCTTGCGTCGCCGCTGAAGCCCAGGATTTCCCTGAACGCCGGATTCGATTCCACGACTGACCCGGCGCCGGCAATCGTAAACACTCCGATTGGAATGCGATCGACGAGGTTGCGGTAGCGTTCTTCAATTCGTTTTCTTTCGCGCCGCTCGCTCGCCTGTTCCAACTCGCGCTCGACGGCCATCGGCAGCCGCTCCAGATTTGTCTTGAGCACGTAGTCATCCGCTCCCGCGCGCATGGCCGCCACCGCCATCTCCTCGCCGATCGTCCCTGAAATCAGGATGAACGGGACTTCGGGTCGAATTTCACGCAGAACTTTCAGCGCCTCCAGGCTGCCGAAGCTGGGCATCGAGTAATCGGAGATTACCAGGTCCCAATTTTGCTGCTCGAGCTTCGCGGCCATCGCCGCCCGCGTATCCACCAGCTCGTAGGTAGGATCGAATCCGCCCCGCCGCAGCGCCATCGCTGCCAGCTCGGCGTCCTGCGGCGAGTCCTCGACAATCAGGATGCGAAGCTTGGTGCTCTTCATTGAAGGTTATGCGATGCCGCCGTCTGCTAGCGCGTTCTATTGCGACTCAAGAACCATGCCGCGTTCGATGCGCAGTACAGCCGCACAGGAATTGAAGTAGGAGTGCTTCGACAATCGCGCGTCAATCTGATGACGGCGGCGGCATCGATTCGTCGCAGCTATGCCATCCCGGCCGTCCCAATGCGCGACGCCACCTTGAGAGCGCTGGTTGCCCAGCCTATCCGCGCCACCGCAGCGCCGAGAGTTTCGCCGCCAGAAAATCGCGCAACAGGACCACTCGCGCGGGTTCCAGCCGTTTGCTCGGCGAGACGATGCTGACCGGCAAATCCGCCGACGTGTAGCGCGGCAGCACACGGACCAGCCCTTCCATCCGCGCGCGCGCGAAAAACGAAATCGATCCGATTCCGACGCCGGCCGCGATAGCCTGGTGCAGCGACGGGATTTCGTCCACCGCCATCGAACCGCTCACCTCGACCAGATGCTCCCGCGCGCCGTCGCTGAGCCGCCAGGTATCGCGACCGCCCTGGCTCCTGAACAGCACGCAGTTGTGACGGGCCAGGTCGCGCGGCATCCGCGGCGCCCCGCAGCGCTTGACGTAGTCGCGGCTGGCAAACAGCGCGGTCACCAGATGTCCGACCCGGCGCGCGACCAGCGAGGAATCGCGCAGCCGCCCGACTCGCACGGCCAGGTCGAGACCTTGCTCGACCAAGTCGGCCGCTGTCTGCGAAGACGACAGCTCGACGCGAATCCCGGGATGCTGCTGAAGAAACGTAGCCACGAACGGAACCAGGTGACCGATCAATGCCGGCGGCGCGGTGAGGCGCACCAGGCCGCGCGGCTCTTCACCCATTTCGGCCGCTTGAGCGTTCGCCTCGGTCACGATCGCGAGCGCGCCGCGGACCTGCTCGAAGTAGCTGCGGCCCGCGCCGGTCAGGCTCAACTTGCGGGTCGTCCGCTGAATCAGCCGGACGCCGAGGTTTTGCTCGAACCGCGCCAGCGCGCGGCTGACGCCGGAGGTGGTGATGTTCAGCTCGCGGGCGGCGCGGGTCAAGCTGCCGGCTTCCACGACCCGGACGAACAGATTGGCGCCGTTCAAGTCCATTTTCTATTGTTGAGTTTTCAGCAACAAAGTATTGCCGATTACACTACTTGTGAGTAGCCGCGCGGTCGATGATTCTTGCCATAAGCACTCAAGCGAAAGCCAGGGAGTCGGCCACCAATGAAATCATCGGCAAGAATCCTATCGTCCGACAGCGCCCGCACCGCCAGTCCGCTAGTCCCGCTCATGCGTCCGGCGTGGCTCTCGGCCACCGAATGGCCCTTCGCGACGGGCGCGCTTGAAGTCGACGGTTCGACGCTCGCGGTCACCGACGTCGGCACGGGACCGGCGCTGCTTTTCGTGCACACCGGGCTGTGGTCATTCGTATGGCGCGATGTGATCGGCCGGCTTTCACCGGATTTTCGATGTGTCGCGTTCGACGCGCCGGGGACCGGCCGCAGCGAGCGTTTGCCGCGCACCGAGATCACGCTGGAGCGCGCGGCGCGCGCGGTGACCGCGGTAATTGAGGCACTCGACCTGCAGGATCTGACGCTGGTGTTTCACGATCTGGGTGGGCCGGCAGCAATCGCCGGCGCGTCGAAGGTAGCCGAGCGCATTCGCGGACTGGCGGCGGTCAACACCTTCGCCTGGCGGCCGTCGGGCGCGATGTTCTCCACGATGCTGGCGTTGATGGGCAGCGCGCCGATGCGCGAGTTCGACGCGATGACCGGCCTGCTGGCTCAAGTCGCGGGCAGCAGCTTTGGCGTCGGGCGTCATCTTGACGCTCGCAGCCGCGCGGCATTCCGCGCCGGGATCGGCCGCGACGGTCTGCGCACGTTTCATCAGTACATGCACGACGCTCGCCGCGCTGATTCAATCTACCGGCAGACTGGCGCCGCGCTCGCGGGACCGTTCAAGTCGCTTCCGCTGATTACGATATTTGGCGAACGCAACGATCCGCTCGGCTTCCAGCCGCGATGGAAGCAGTTGTATCCCGAGCTCCGTCAAATCGTGGTGCCGAAGGGAAACCATTTTCCGATGTGCGACGCGCCCGACCTGGTGGCCGACTCGATCCGCGAGTGGCATCGCGAGCGCGTTGACTCGGCAGCGCGCGGTTGAGCCGGGAATTTCTTCGTCGTAGATATTCGGCAGCAGTCGCCCGCGCGAATTCGCAGGAGGGACTTCAGATGGCAGACGCAAAACAGAAGCCGGTCGCAGTCGTGGTCGGAGTAGGACCCGGTCTGGGCGCCTCGCTCGCGCGAAGATTCGCCGCCGAATATACCGTCGCGATCGTCGCGCGCCGCGCCGACTACCTGCGCTCGCTGGCGAACGAGATTAGCGGCGCTGGCGGCGTCGCGCTCGAGGTGCAGGCGGACGTCGGCAATCGCACAGAGGTGGCGGCTGCATTCAAGCTTATTCGCGAGCGCGGCGGCGAGCCCGAAGTGCTGCTCTACAACGCGTCCGCCGGTCCGTTCGGCAATCTGACGGAAGTCAGCGCCGACCAGTTCGAGAATTCGATGCGAATCAACGCGCTCGGCGCATTTCTATGCTGCAAGGAGTGCGTCCCCGGCATGGTCGCGCGCGGGCGCGGCGCAATCCTCTTCACCGGTGCGACGGCCGGAATCAAGGCGGGAGCGAAGTCGGTGGCGTTCGGCCCCGGTAACTTCGCCAAGCGCGGGCTGGCGCAATCGCTGGCGCGAGACCTGGGTCCGCGCGGAATCCACGTCGCGTGGATCAATGTGGACGGCGCGATCGACCTGCCAAATCGCAAGATACCCGGCCTCGGCGCGGACGATATGCTTGCTCCCGACGCGATCGCCGAAACCTTCTGGCACGTCGCCCATCAACATCGCAGCGCGTGGACGATGGAGACCGAAGTCCGCCCGTTCAAGGAAAAATTCTGAGACTTCGCGCGCGCTAGAACTGGCGTGGGCCGAAGAAGACGCCGTTGATTCCGCGCTTTGATGCCGCAATCGCTTCGCGCGGTTTAGCGCACATCGTTTTGGCCAGCTCGCGCGCCGCCGGCATCAGCTCGTCGGGCGTGACCACCCGGTTCAGCACACCCAGCGCCAGCAGTTCCTCAGCGCGGTAGTGCCGGCACATCAGGATGGCCTCCTTGGCGCGCCACGGTCCCAGCACCGCCGAGAGCACGAGCGCCGGGGCGCCGCGATACGGCACGTCGAGGTCGACCTCCGGCACCCAGAACTCGGCGCCCGCGACTGCGATCGCGAAATCGAACGCCGCCGCAAACGACCATCCGCCGCCGACCGCGTAACCGTTAATCGCGCCAATCGTCACCTGGTCGAGATTCGCAAGCACGTCGAACGCACGTCCGATCAGGCGTGGCATCCGTTTGCCGAACTCCTCGCGGCGCCGGCGCTGCTCGCGCGGATCGGGCACGCCGTCGAACAGCGTCATGTCGGCGCCCGCGCAAAATGCCGGGCCGGTGCCGGTTACGATCAGCACGCGGCACTCGCGATCGTCGCGCACGGCCTGCAGATGGCGCTCGAACTCGAGTATCACTCCGAGGTTGAGACAATTGCGACGCTCAGGACGGTTGAAGGTGATGGTCGTGACGGGACCATCTTGCTCGACGAGGAAATTGGACGCCGACTCGCTGCTGTCTTTTTTGCTCACTTCAATACTCGCATCCACTACGAACTGTTAGAACTCGGGCACCGGTCAAACACAACGGTCAGTCGGATTATCATCATCTTGGACACTTTTGGTTGACCACACCATCTCTTTGAAGTCTATGTGTAGTGGGGTGAGTTCAAAACGAAGGGGGAATCGGCATGAATCGGAACTATCTGCACGACTGCCTCGACGCTTTCAAAGAAGTTACCAAAAGGAAGTACGGCACCGCATCGGATCTCGCTGCGATCGAGTCGTCGGTTGCGCCGCTGCGCAATCGTAGACCATTGACCTATGATGACCTCCGAGATTTCGAGTCACCCCACAATTGGGAGTTCCAAACATACTGGGTGTTTCCCCCCGAGCACCGTGTGACCCCGGAGCTGAAGCGTCGCGAGTTCAACTTCTGGCGTCTCCCGCACAATGAGAGCGATGTGATCGCGTCTTTGCTCGATGTCTTCAAGTCCATCGAGCTCGTCTCAATCATTCTGCGCTTCGTGAAGCCGGAGAAGTACGGCATTATCAGTCCTCCCGTCGAACGAATCCTAGATGTGCGTCGTGGCGGCAAAGCGGTCGAAACCTATTTGAACTACATCGAGGATCTTCGCGCGATCACAGAACACTACGGTTTTAAGCGGGTGGCGGACGCGGACATGGCGCTCTGGGTTCTCCATGAGCGCTGCTTCGGCAGCGCACCGGACCCCAAAACGCGAAAAGAGTATGCAAACGATCTGTTCTTGCGGGAGTTGCGCGCCAAGAACCTGATGGAGCAATTCCTTGCGGACTCCACCTTCGCACAACTCGCGCGCTCGCTATTGCGAACGAATCTTGCCCATGCGGGACTGTTCGGCGCCATCGCGTTTGAACAGATGGTCTGTAAGCGGGTGCCTAGACGCAGAGATTGGGACGACAGAGAACTCGAGGCCATCATTGACGATCTCCATAGCGAGGGAATCATAGACGACCTTACCCACGGTAAGTGGGATCGCGCGCGAAAAACGCGCAACAGAGCGATTCACATGAATCCGCCGCCGACTTTTGAAAAAGTGAGTCAGCTAATCGATCTGCTCGACTTGTCTGCTCCTGATCCTCTACCGACGAAGCGCTGAGCGGGGCTCACAATTGTTCTGTGGCAGGCCTCGAAAACGCGTACGCGAGGATCAATCGCGCATCGGCGTGATGATGCTCAACCGTTGCGTTCGACGCTTGCGCGATTGAGGTCGATGTTAAACAATTTTTCTTCCAGCACTTCGCCAGATAGG
>DASQHV010000142.1:0-2982 GCA_035631915.1 Candidatus Acidiferrales bacterium
AGGAACGGCCCGCCGTGGCATTGCAGCTCGGCAACGTCTTCGCCGGTCAGGCTCGCCGGCGCCGGCATGATTACTGCCATCGCGCGATCGAGATGCGCCCCGGGGGCCGGATCGATCACTTCCCCGAGAGTGAGCCGCCGCGGCTCGAGGTCGCCGGCGCGTGCGGGGCGCGCGGGCCTGAAGATCGCGCGCAGGATTTCAAACGCGCACGGACCCGACATCCGGACGATCGCGACGGCGCCGATTCCCGGCGCGGTGGCGGGCGCGACGATGGTGTCGGTCAGGTACATGAGGAGTGAAAGGGTAGCATCGCGGAGTCGAATGCTCGAAGCGCGGAACTAAGATGCGGGGCGCGGAGCCCCGCATTCAAAATCCCGGCGCGCGATCTTACGCGCGTTCTGATAAAAACGGGGCCAGGCGCATCATCCAGGCAGGGGAGCGACGATGATCCGAGTTATGTATCGATGGACGGTCAAGCCGGGCGACGAGGAAAAATTTATCGCCTACTGGCAAGCCGGCACCACAAAAATCCAGGCCAACTGTGCGGGCGCGTTCGGCAGCTTCCTGATTCGGAGCCGCTCGACCCCCGAACACTTTTTCGGCGTCGCGCGATGGGAAAGTGGCAAGGCCTGGATGGCGGCGCAGCCGGTGATGGCCGGGCTGAATCTGCCGGGTCCGATGCCGGAGACCGCCGAGTTCTACGACGAAATCGCCGACATCGGTCCGGTCGCGAAAGCCTAGGGACTCGAGAGCCGTTGGAGGTGCGGCGCGCGCTGTCGATGGCGCTGGTCGGATGGGTGCTGATGGCGCCGTCGATCGATTGCGCGCGGCGCGGCCTGGAAAACGACACACCGTTGTCGGAGTGGGAACAGATGGGCAAATTTCTGTCCGCGTCGAATTGCGAGCAGTACCGCGCGACCGTGGTCGAGGCCGAGAAGAGCGAGCGCGGCAACGCATACGTCGACCGCTATGCCCATTCGGTCTGCGTGCCTGCAGACGATCCGAGGCTGAAGAAGCAGTAGTCTCGGCGGCTTCCTGCGCCGACAACAGAAGGGGTGTCCGAAACTATGAAACGACTGGTGCTTTTGACGGTGCTGATGCTAAGCGCGACGACGGCGCGGGCGGCCACCTGCCAGGGAACGCCGCCGGAGGTGGGCGCGAACTATAATCAATGGCTCGCCGACGTTGACCCCGGCCTGCTGCACAAGTCGGGGGTCAAGTGGCTGCGCGCGTTCGTCAATATCGAGAGAAATTTTCTGACCTTCAACAAGGCGGGCAGGATCACCGGCGTTCTGGAGAGCAACATTTCGCAGCCGACGGACAGCGTTTCATCGGATTCGGAAAATCTGGGCAGCTACTCGATCAGCCATTTCGTAAATTCCAAAAGCGTGCTGGTCAACGGCCAGCCAATCAAGCTGATCCTCAGTCTCAAGTTCGATTTCAAGTATCAGAACGCGGGCGTTCCCAATCCGAAATCCAAGGAGATGGCCTACCTGTTGTCGGCGGTCGAGCAGTTCCTGAAGAAGGACAATCTCGGCGGGCAGATCGATATCCTGGTCGTCGGCAACGAGCCGATGTTCGAGACGCCGGTGCAGGACGCGCAAAAGTTCGGGGCGTTTCTGAACCTGCTGATCGAGGACGTGGATTCACTGAAATCTGAAAACCCGGGGTGGAACTATCGAATTTTTGCCGGGGCGCTGAACAAGGCCAGCAGCATGCCCGACGATCCGATCCTGCAGCAGGTCATCGCGATCACGAACGGCAATCCCAGGGTTGCCGGACTCGACTTGCACGAGCACGTCGCCAGCCTGCCGGAGCAGCTCGCCGATCTGGAGTTTGTCAGAACCACCGAAAAGGTGACCAAGCAACTTATCTCGACCGAGTTTTCGATGGTCGGGCTGTGGGACGCGCACTCATCGGACCTTCTCGGTGCCTGGGGTGCTCAACACGGTTTTGGTTCCAAGACCCCTTTGTTCCAATGGATTGACGACCTGGTGCAACTGGCCGCGATGGGAAATGCGATCGACCAGAATGAATTCCTGAGTTACTTCGAAATTCAGCCATGGTACCCGGCGGGCTGGTTTGCGACGATGTTCGAGCAGTTCAAGTGCCAAAACACTTACGCCGTGACCTACGGGATACAGACGCCGATTTCCGTGCCGCCGATCCTCTACGACAAGACTTCGATGCTGTGGTACGTGAATTTTGTGTTCAACTGCACGCTTTTCGGGATGGGGTCCGACGGATACTGCAACACCAATCCGCTGGTCTTCTCTGATTTCGAGAACGCGGTCCATGGGATGTGACCGGACGACTGCCGTATCGATGCCCGAACGGCGGCAGCGTAACTATTCGCGGCATCCGGGGTTATAGATAGGGCCGGAACCGCGCGACGATTCCGCAAGGAGCCATCACGATGAGCGCTGAAAACAGTCATATCCAGCCGGGGCATCACACGCTGACGCCGTATCTCTACGGCAAGATCGAGTTGCTCGATTTTGTGCGCAACGTGTTCGGCGCCGAGATAACCCACAATCCCGAGCCGCCCGACGCCGAGGGGCGCTTTCACTCTGAGGCCAGGATCGGCGACTCGATGCTGCTGATCGGCAACGGCTACTACTCGGACAAGACGATGGCGGCGGCGACGTGGATTTACGTGAAGGACGTCGACGCGACGTACGCCGCTGCGATCCGCGCGGGCGCGACCGCGCTCAGGCCGCCGGCGGATCAGACCTGGGGCGATCGAGTCGGCGGGGTGAAGGACAACTCGGGCAACACCTGGTGGATCGCGACGCACAAGGGGCGAAGCGCAGGTTGAGGAGGCATTTGCGATGAGCGCACAAAACGCCCATATCCGGCACGGCTTCGGCACCGTGCGTCCGTACCTGTTCGGGCCGACGAGCATGCGCGAGTTTGTGAAGCAGGCGTTCGGCGCGGAAGAAATCGAGTGTCTGAAGGCCGGCGGCGGCAACGGGTTTCACG
>DASQHV010000143.1:0-9025 GCA_035631915.1 Candidatus Acidiferrales bacterium
ACGGCATCGAGCGATACGATTGCACCCATTCGCCGCGCGCTTGCAGACTTCCCATCAGATACGCGAAATCCACGCCCCACGACGTCAGCCACTTGCCGCCGCTCCATTTGCCGTCGTAGGTCGAGGCCCCGATCTCAAGCCGGCCCCAGTTGCAATCGACCGGCAGCGGGTATACGCGAATGCGACCGCCGAATGCTTTGCCGTTGCTCTGGCTGAAGGCGACCGCCGTCGGCGAGCCCATCACCGCACCGGGGACCGGCTCGCTGAAATTCGGGCCGTTTCCAATCCACGCGGTGAAATCGAAATCCTGGCCAAGTTTGCCCCACTGGTATCCGTTGCGAAGCTGCAGACCAATCTCGCCGGGCGGCACCACCGGCTCGACGCCGAAGGGCAGCGGCGCGGTGACGAAACGGTTGACCCACATCGGGCTCTGGTCTTCGTACCAATCGCCGAACGGTTGATCGAACAGACCGCCGACGATGGTCAGGTAGTCGTTGGGAAACAGGAAGAACCTTGCGCTGGAGAGGTCGGTGCCGGTTCCCGCATTGCCGAAACCTGCGCTCAGAACGGCTTCGAACAGAAGCCAGTCGGCCGGCTTATAGAGGATCATCGGCTCCATGTCGACGAAGAACGAGTTCTGCGTCCCGTGGTGAATCCCGTCGAGCGCGCCGCTCTGCTGATCGACGATGAAATCAAAGCCGGCGGCGCCGGTGACCGTGAAGGTATGCGATCCCAGGTAGCCCTGGACCGCCTTGGCCATGCCGCCCGGGCCCGGCCCCTCCTCCACCGTGTGCTGGAGCGACTTAACCTGCTCGGTGGTCTGGACGGTGTCGCTCTTGATCTGGGCGCTGGTGCTCTTGAGCTCAGCGTTCTCGCCCTCAAGTTGATTGACCCGCTTCTCGAGGCGCTGAATCTTGTCGAGATCGCGCTCGCGATCCGCAGCCAGCTCCCTGATTTCTTTTCGAATCTCGCGCAGGGTCGCTTTATCGGTGTCAGCGCTCCATGACGGCGTCGGAGCGACCGGAAATATCACCGCGAAAATAAGACTTCCCAGAAGGATCGACGAATGCTTCGACACCCTCATGAGCTCCTCCTTGCGTTTCGCGTCGCAGACTGTTGCGCGAGAAAGTCCTTCGGGATGCGCACGGCCGCACAACGGGGTGGATGGCTGAACTGGACGATGAATTTTCCAAAAGCATCGGTGAATGCCGAGAGGCCACGCGCATCATGCGAGATTGTTTCCTAAAGCACAATCGCGCCAACAGCGTTTATTCACCGTTTGGCGCGGTTTGTGCCGCAGGTGACTTTCAGCGATTCAGTTCCGGAATGACGTATTTTCCGATCAGCTCCATGCTCCGCTTGATCTTGCGATGGTCGAGTCCGCCGAATTGCACCCAGGTGAGCATCTGATCGACGCCCATGTCGCGGTACCTGCGAAACAGCTTGACCAGTTCGTCGGGTGTGCCGACCGCGATCACGCCGCCGCGCGCCCGCTGCTCGACGTCTGACGTGTCGGCACCGGCGCGAATCGCCGCCTGTTGTTGCTCGGCAAGATACTTGTAAGTCTCGGCCTTCCGCTCGCGGCCTTTTTCGGCCCACGGGAGGAACAGCTCGGCCGCCAGCTGCGCGACAACCTCCAACGGTTTTGAGACATCGGCAATCGCTTGCTCGTGACTCTCCGCGCAGTAGGTCTGAATCAGAACTGCCGACTGATCGTTGACGAAGGCGCCGACCGGTTCGGCGTGCCTGACCGCCTCCTTGTATGCCGCGATTCGCGGCGCAAGCTGCTCCGGAGTGCCGGTCACGAAGCCGAGCATGCCGAGGCCCTTGCGTCCCGCCAGGGTGAAGGTGTCGGGATTGGTGCCCGCGAGCCAGAGCGGTGGATGCGGCTTCTGGAGCGGTTTCGGCACCACGTAACTCGGCGGGATGTTGTAGAACTTGCCGGCGTACTCGAGCGGCTCGTCGCGCCAGCTGCGCACCAGCACCTCGATCGCTTCGGCCCACATCGCTTGCGTGTCGTCGGGATTGACCTCGAACCCGTCGAGTTCCTGCAGAGTTACCGCGCGGCCGGTGCCCAGCTCGACGCGTCCGCCGCTCAGGATGTCGAGCACGGCCGCCCGCTCCGCGACTCTGATCGCGTGATTGAAATTGCGCGGCAGCAATGCGATGCCGTGGCCGATCCGAATCTGCGAAGTCAGCTGGGTGATCGCGCCGAACAACACCTCCGGCGCCGGGCAGTGCGACCATTGCGGCAGCAGATGATGCTCGACGGCCCACACATAGCCCCAGCCGAGCTTGTCGGCCAGCACGACCTGCTCGAGCACTTCGCCGTAGGCGCGCGCTTCAATACCCGGCGTCCACGGTTTCGGGATCTGGATTTCGTACAACAGTCCAAGCTTCATGTTCGAATCCTCGTGAACGGGCGGTTAGGCGGGACGAGTCTCAGAGGGTGAGCAATCTACTTTGCGCGCGAAGGCGGCGGAGGCGCGGTGCCCAATCCCGCGCGGCGCGGGAACGCAGCTTCGCGGTATGCCTTGGGCGGTCCGTCAAAAAAACCGATCGAGTTGAGCCACAAGTCGCCGCCCAGCAGGTGCCGCAGTGTCGGCGACGCGCGATGCCAGACCTCCTCGCGCACTGAAACGATGTGATTCTCCTGCACCCTCAGAAAAGGCCGCACGTAGTAGGCGAACAGCGCGCGCCGGCGGCTGTCGCGCGAAACATTGTTGCCGGTCTTGTGCCAGGTGTAGCCGTGCAGGAACGCAACCGACCCGGCCTTGCCGATTATCGGCACCGTCTCGTAATGCTCGCGCGGGTCGGGGTTTCGCCGCAGCTTGTGCGAGCCCGGAACGTAGCGCGTGCCGCCGTTCTCCTCGGTGAAGTCGTCGATCATCCAGACCGCATTGGCCGAGAGCAGGTACTCCGGATGCGGGGGCGGCACGTAGCCGGAATCGGAATGCAGCATCATCTCCTCGCCGCCGGGCCCGGTCGTATTCGACGAAAATCCCGACAGGATGAAATCGCCGCCGAGCAGTCGCTCCATTACCGGCATCACGTCGGGATGCTGCACGATGTCCTCGAAGACCTGTCCCTTGTTGACCAGGTTGAAGACGCGCTGATTCGCGCCCTCGGACTCCAGGAACGCGACTCCGCGCTGACGCTCCAGGTCGTTGAGCCGGTCCACCTCGGCGCGAATCGTGCGCAGCAAATCCGGCGCGATGAAATCCGGCACGACGCACACGCCGCGCTCTTCGACTTCAGCAACGATTCGATCTATATCCTGCCGCATGGCGAGTCCCTGATCGCTTCGATTCTCGTTTCTTGAACGATCGGTTAATACTGCGACAGGATAAAAAAAACAAATGAACGAGCCGCGTAGGCTGGTGGGCCGCGAGACCGATAGCGGAAGCTTGCGGTCGCGCTTCTCCTGAAAACTCAACTCGAAACTCGCGCGTCGACAAATTCTGAGTACTGAAATAAATCTGACCCGATGAAGGCTCTTCAGTGGCCGGTTCCCGAGAAGTACTCATGTCGGTCGAGCTGACGCTTGACGCTATCCGTCAACGACTTGGGAAGATCGAGCAGGACCTGCACTGCGGCCGCTACCAACCGGGCCAGTGGGCCGCACTCATACGGCAGGTTAGGAGCGCCTCTGCCGACCTGCGTTGCGCACTGTCCGAGGACCTTTCGCGCGTAAGCCGCAGCCTCCACCTCCGTTCTGGCAGACTAACTTTGCCGCTTGCCAGTGGAATCGCCGCAGAGCTTGTTGCAACCGCGCTCGGCGCGGCGTTGCTCCGGTTCGCGCTCGCCGCAGAATCAAGCACGGCCGCGGTGGCAGCGGTTTTCATCTGGGTCGCGACGTTTCAGCCGCTGCTAAAGATCCTGGTCGGGACGATGCTTGGGGTGCGCTACGAGTATGCCTACCTGCTTGGAGTCGAGCCACGGTTCAAGATGCAATTCGGGACTTACGTGGCAGCTTCAAGATGGAAGCGAATCGTGCTGCACATTTCCGGCATGATTGGATCGCCTCTGGCCGCGGCGCTCGTCGCGATGACGGCACGAGGCAGACTTCCAGTAGCCGCCGCGGTCAGTTGGGCCGTGTTCTGGCTCGTGGCCGCCGTGAATGTGTTCATGATGATTGCGGCGCTCGCGGGAGTCCGGCGCGTCGGGCCGCTCAGAACGGCGGACGGTAGCGGAGGCGCGGCGGGACTGGAGTTGCGAGAGGTACTCGGGCTCTAACGGCGTCCCGCCGGCGCCGCCGCCGAGAGATCATAGGCAAAACCCGCAGTGTTCGGAACCGCGATCGCCGTCAGACTGCAATACCGTCCGGAGTCTGATCGTCTTGCGCCTGCTGTGGGTTGTGCGAATCGCTTCAAGACTCTAATGAATGGGAGCGCGGGTCGTCACACCGGGTTGAGGTTTCTCCGGCCCAGCCGGGGAATGGGCAGAGCAGGGGTTCCGAAATCGCAGTCCCTCGCAAGGGCTGCGTGAGCAGGTGGTTCCCAAATGGAAGAACTGAGAGGAAAAACTGCGGTCGTGACCGGCGGCGCCAGCGGCATCGGCAAGGCCCTGGCCGCCAGATGCTGCGCGGAAGGAATGAACGTTGTGCTCGCAGACGTAGAGGAAGCGGCGCTCGCCGGGACGCGCGCGGAACTTGAACAGGGCGGACGCAAGGTAGTCAGCGTCGTGACCGACGTCTCACAGCCACGCGCGGTGGAGGAGCTTGCGCGGCGCACGCTAGACGCGTTCGGCAGCGTCGAGCTGCTGTTCAACAATGCCGGAGTTGGAGCAGGTACGACAATTTGGGAGAGCACGCTCGAAGACTGGACGTGGGTAATCGGGGTCAACCTGTGGGGCGTGATCAACGGCATTCGGACTTTCGTGCCACTGATGCTGAAGCAGAACCGGCCGGCGCAAATCGTGAACACGGCCTCAATCGCAGGCTTGGTGAAGGGCCATCACAGCGCGCCCTACGGAGTCACCAAGCACGCGGTGGTTGCGCTGACCGAGCAGCTCGCGCTGGAGCTCGAGAGGGTTCGCGCGCCGATCAGGGCGTCGGTGCTATGCCCCAGCTGGGTCAACACGCGCATCAACGAGTCGTGGCGCAATCGGCCTGCGAGTCTTCTCAACAAGGCCGGCACTGAGAGTCCGCCGACACCTGAGATGCTGAAGCGATGGGAGGAGTTGCAGGAGTTTGTCCGGCGCGCGACTCCGCCGAGTGAAATCGCGGACGTGGTCTTCGAGGAGGGAGTTCGTCAGGGCAAGCTGTACATCATTCCCCACAAGGAAACCGCGCTGTACATCAGGAATCGCTTCGAGGGAATCATGCGGGACGTCTGATCCGCCCGCGCGTCGCGGTTAAAGAGGTATGACATGAAGAAGGCAGTCACAATCTGGAGCGAAGGAACTCGGATGGCCGGCGACTTGTTTCTTCCGGACGATCTTAAGGCTGGAGAGAAACGCCCGGCTATTCTGCTCTGTCACGGATGGGCTGGACCTAAGTCTCATCTTAGCGCCACCTATGCGCCGTTTTTCTGCAAGGGTGGATTCGTATGCCTCACGTTCGACTATCGGGGGTGGTACGAAAGCGACGCGCGGATCGCCACGCTCGAAAAGCAGCCGCCGGTCGATGCGGATGGCTTCGTCACGGTTCGCGGCAGGGCTGTCAGAGAGGTAGTCGATCCGCTGGACCAGAATCGCGACATCAACAACGCGCTTGACTACTTGATCGCAGAGCCTGCCGTCGATCCATCCAGAATCGGGTTGTGGGGCTCCAGCTTCGGAGGCGGCCACGTCCTTTACGTTGCGGGACATGACCCGCGCATCAAGGCGGTCGTCAGCCAGGTGCCCGGGATGGGACCGGCGCCGGACGTGCACGGATTTGCGACACCCGGGCCGGAAGTGCAAAAGCTCGCGAGCGCAATGGCCCGTGGCGATATCCAGGTGTTGCCGCGTCCCGCCGGACAACCCGAGTCGCTCAAGGGAATCGGCGACTTCAGAACGATGTGGCGCTATCTTCCGCGCGTCGCCGCGGCGAACATCAGAGTGCCGACGCTGATCATCGACCAGGAGCAGGAAGAATACGGCGGTCGTGAGAACTCAGGGCTGGCTGCAAAGAATTCGATCCCGAGCAGCACAATCGTGAAGTACCACGTGTTCCCGGGGACTCATTACGACATTTATGAGAAGAACTACCGCGAGAGCGGAACGATGGCGCGAGACTGGTTCATCGAGCACTTGATGCCGTAGCGCTATCGGCCACACGCAGGGCACTCTGGCTGTCCGCGAGTTGTAAGAAACCTCCCAAGTCCCTAATGAATAGGAGCTTGGAGGAGGAAGGGGCCCGGTGGCCCCACCGGTCTTCAAAACCGGCTTGGCGGGCAATACGCTTGCCGGAGGGTTCGACTCCCTCCCCCCTCCGCCAAGCGCGCGGAAAATTTCACCGCGCCTTGCGTGCGACGGATTCGACGCGAGGAAATCCGATTTCCTCCCCGCGTCACGAGCCTTGATTCTGAAGCGGACGATCCGCTTCGGCTAGTGCATCGCCCGCCCGAGGAGCAGATAGATCATCAGGATGGTCAGCATCGTCGGCACGGCCCCACCGTAGTAACCGTGGTTGCGGTACGCGTAGTACGTGGCACCGCCACTCGCCAGCAGAAGCAACAGAAGAAGCAGAGTGATCATCGTCCATTCTCCTTTTGGGTTACGCTCGTATCCGTCGACATGCGTAGCCACTCGTAAAATTCCGTCATCATCAGTCAATAATTGACCAGTTGCAGCCTCCGGACGTGAAAATCGTACACTACTTTCTGTATCATTCGATGAACAATGAGGCAAGACAGGTCGTAAGGCGAAATTCCCACAGCAATCTGGCGGGATTCCGCGCCGCGAAGCAGACCGAATCAAACGCCGCGCGCCGACCGACGATTCAGTGCGACCATTCGGTGCCCATATTGTCGTCGGTGACGACTCGCACGCCGCGGCATCGCCGGCGAATCGAGTCGGCGAACTCCATGCTGGGCACTCTGAGGTCTTCGTCGGTATTGAAGCGTCGGGTCATCGCGAGCAACTCCTGCAAGCGGCGCGAGTCGTTGGCATCGGCGAGATTCAGCACCGGCTTGCCGTCGATTCGGTAGTCGCGCAGAGTTTTTTCGAGCCGCTCGGAATTTACTTCGAGCGGTCGATCGCTGACCGCCAGAAAGTTGCCGACCCGGAGCGCGTAGGGGAAGACGGTCGCGCCGGTGAGCAGCACCTCGAGCGAGCCGGTGGTGTTGTAGTACAACACGCCGCCGGGCCGCAGGTGCTTGCGCGCCAGTTCGAGAAATTCGACCGAGAGCAGATTCGACGCGTGTTCGCGCCAGTTGAAGGTCATGTTCATCACGATCGCGTCGAAGGTTGCGTGCGGATTGGCCGAGAGCCAGCGCCGCGCGTCGTCGGTGACGAAGCGCACCTTCGAATTAGTCAGCACGCTCGCGACGGCGGGATAGTCCTGGATGAGCTGCAGGTAGCCGGGATTAATTTCGACGACCGTAAATTCCTGCACCTGCGGATGATTGGCGATTATCTGCGCCCACGAACCGGACCCGAGTCCGATCATCAGGACCCGCTCGGGCGCGGGATGAAAACTGCTGAGTGCGAAGGCGCGAAAGATGCCGTTGACGTCGCGCACGAGATCGACGTTGAAGTAACCGTCGTAGACGCCGCCGCCGAACACAGCGCCGTCACTCGCGACGGCGATCACACCGCTGCGATTTTCGACCAGGTGCCGGAAAGCCCCCTTTCGCGCGTAGTCCGCCTTGAAGAGCATCTTCTCGTACAGGCGGTTGAACAGTGGATTGGCGACTGCGGCCACGACAGCGCAAGTCGCCGCGCCGCCGAGCAGCCATGCAGCGCGCAACCGCACCGACGGCTTGGACGCCAACATCAGCGCGATGCCGAGCGCGACACCGACGATCGCCAGGAACACGGAGATCGCGCGCACGCCCCATAGATTCATGATTACGAAGCCGGTCAGAAAACTGCCGAGCGCTGAACCCAGGATGTTGCTGAAGTAGAGCAGGCTCAGTCCCGAGCCGGTTCGCGATTCGGTGGCGAGCGAGATGTGGCAGATGATGGGGAACACCGCGCCCAGCAGCGCCGCGGCGACTGCAACGAGCAGAAACGCGGCCGACGCCGCGTTGTGAGGCGCTACCAGTCCCATCGCAGGCGCCACCGCGAAGCCGGCCAGGTTGGCCAGCACGACGAAGCTCGCGGCGAGGCGCAGATACTCTTGCAGGTTGCGGCCGCGTTCGGCGCGGCTGGTCAAGTCGTGAACGATCAGCCCGCCGACCGCAATCCCGGCCAGGTATGCGCCGAGGAGACTCGCGAAGATGCGCGCGCTGGAGCCGGACCAGAACGAAAACAGCCGGTACCAGACGACCTCATACGCCAGCGCGATGAATCCCGCGACGGCCACAAACAGCGCGGCGAGCGGCAGCGGGAGCAATTCGTTCCGTGTGGCTTCGGCGCCGGCGGGTGCGACGCCTTCGCCTGATGCGACGACCACCGACGGCGCGACGCGTCGCGCATAGTGCATCGTGAGTACGCCGATGCCGATCGCGGCGTTGAGCGCCGCAGCGAGCATCACCGAGCCAGACTGCCCCAGCAGACCCATCGTCAAGCCGGCGGCGAAGTAGCATGCGGCGGCTGAGCCCAGAGTGTTCACGAAATACAACAGCCCGAGCGACTTGCCGACGTTGCGCGATTCACGGACCAGATGCTCGACCAGCAGCGGCAAGGTCGATCCCATCAGCATCGTCGGTACCAGCAGCAAGACGAAGCTCATGATCGCGGTGCCGAAGAACGAGCCGCCGTTGGCGTACAGGGCCGCGTAGTGAAACAGGCGCAGCGAGAAAGCGCCGTAGCTGGCCGTGCATAATTCCGCGCCGCCGAAGATCGCAAGCAGTGGCGCCCGCGGAAGTCGCGACAAGTATCCGCCGGCAAGACTTCCCAGGCCGAGACCCAACATGAAGCCGGTCACCACCACGCT
>DASQHV010000144.1:0-8095 GCA_035631915.1 Candidatus Acidiferrales bacterium
ATGGTCGCGCGGCGAATCGAACTCGGCGACGCCGAGGATGTTTTCGAGTTCATGTTCGAGCGCGGCCTGACCGACGGCCTGCCCGTGGTGCCGCCGACGCCCGAGCGCGTGATGTGGATGCTGACCGGGACGCGCCGCGACCCGCGCGACACGGTCGCAATCGTGCCGCCAAATCTCGCGCCGGTCTCGGTCGAGAAAATTGCCATCAACTCTGTGATGGCGGGATGCCGTCCTGAGTACCTGCCGGTCGTGATAGCGGCTCTGGAAGCGATCTGCACCGACGAGTTCAACATCCACGGCATCATGGCGACAACTTGGGGCGCCACGCCGGTGATGGTCGTCAACGGGCCGATCCGGCAGCGCTTGGGCATGAACATGGGCATGATGGCGCTCGGCTACGGCAATCGCGCGAACGCGACGATTGGGCGCGCGGTCAAGCTGGTGCTGCGCAACGTCGGCGGCTCGCGCCCGGGTGAAATCGAGCGGTCGACGCTGGGCGCGATCGGCAAGTTCACCACCTGCTTCGCCGAATGGGAGGAGCGCAGCCCGTGGGAGCCGCTGCACGTCGAGCGCGGCTTCAAGAAGGACGACGACGTCGTTACGGTGTTCGGGCTGGAGGCCGGCTCGCGGCAGATTGCCGATCAGACGTCGCGCACGGCGCATGCGCTGGCGGGAAGCTTGGGGCTCGGGCTCGAAGCATGCTGGCATCCCAAGCAGCACGGCGCCGGCGAAGTCTTGCTCGTTATTTCGCCGGAGCACGCGGACACGATCTCACGCGACAAGTGGAGCAAGGCGCAGGTCCGCGCGCGCATCCAGGAGGTCACGTCGCGACCGCTCAGCGAACTCGTGCCTGACGCGAATAGCGGCGAAGGCGTCCCGTTGCGGGCGCTCGGCCTGACCAATCCGACCGCCGAGCAGTTGGCGCAGAAGATTCCCAAGTTTCGCCGACCTGAAAATATCAATATGATTGTCGCCGGCGGCGACGCCGGGAAATTCTCGGCGGTGTTCGCCGGATGGGTGTCCGGCCCGATGGGCTCGTCGAGCGTCAGCCGGAAAATCGAGGAGGCCGTATGAAACAGGTGATTGTCGACCCCACCGACGAGCGCGTGCCGATTCGACGCACGCTCGCCGCACGCAGCGACTCGGTGCGCGGACGCGTCGCGCTGCTCGACATCGCAAAGCCGCGCGGCGACATTTTGATCGATCGGCTCGCCGAGCATCTGCAGGACCGCCTGCCCGGCATCGAGCTCAAGCGCTTTCGCAAACCCACATTTACGAAGCCGGCGCCCGACGATTTGCGCCGCCGCATAGCCCAGGAGTGCGACTTCGTTATCGAAGCGCTCGCCGACTGAGGGTCATGCACAACGTGCAGTGTGCACGACTCAGTATGGTTCGAGACAAATAGCAAGCCCTCGGTAGTGATAGCGTCGAGCACGTTCATTGACGCCGCGCAGCGCCAGGCCGAAGCGCTCGGTCTGCCCGAAGTGCGCCGCGTGTTTGTGCCGCATCCGATCCAGGACGCCACCGACGACGAGATGCGCGCGAAGGCCGACGTGATCGTCAACGACGTTATCGCGGCGCTGAAAAATTAGTGTCGCTTTCCTCGCCCGCTCTTTGCGGGAGAGGGTCAGGTGAGCGTGCTGCCCTTCCACGCCGAACTGTGAAGGCGCCGGATGGCGCGCGAGAGTCTCGTCTATCTAATCAGGCTCGAAGCCGATTCGGCGACTTCGGTGACCATCTTGCCCGTCGCCGCAAAGGTTCCGGCGCCCGGGTCATAGAGATCGCCGAAGCTCGAGCGGCCACCTGCGACCAGCACACGCCCGTTCTCCAGCACCGTCGCGGTGCCACCCACGTGCACATTGCTCATCGGTCCGGTCGCGAGAAACGCCGCCTTGGCAGGATCGAACAACTCCGCGGAGATCGGAAATGAAGTCTCGGCGCTCTGCCCGCCCGCAATCAGCACGCTACCGTTGCTCAGCAGCGCCGCGACGTGAAGCGTGCGCCGCGTGGTCATCGTACCGACCGGCGAGAACGAACCCGTTTGAGGATCGAAGACCTCGGCGGTATCGGTGGGCGACGCGGGGTCGCCGCCGCCAGCAATCAGCACCTTGCCCGCCAGGCTGCCCTTCACGAACGCCGGATCCAGCCACGTTGCGGTGTGCTCCTCGCGCGGCGCCGCCATCGCACCGGTCGCCGAGAACTGTCCCGTGGCGGGATCGTAGAGCTCTGCCGTAGTGACGTCGCCGCCGGACTCATCGCTGGTGCCGCCCGCGATCAGCACCTGGCCGGCGAGCGGGCCGCTCCCGATCAGCGTCGCCGAGTGCAGCGCGCGCGTCGACTTCATCGCGCCCGTCGCCGTGAACTTGTTAGTCGCCGGATCGAACAGTTCGGCGCTGCGCAGCGTCTGCCCCGAAACGCCTGCGACTCCGCCGGCCAACAGCACCTTGCCGTCGGCCGGACATCCGCATCCCGCGATCAGCGTCGCCGAATGTTTGGAGCGCGCGGCGCGCATCGCCGAAGAAACGCTGGTGAACTCACCGGTCGCGGGCGAATAGAGCTCGGCCGACGAGAGTGAGTGTCCCTCGGCGTTGACGCCGCCGGCGACCAGGATTCGCGCACCCGCCAGCATCGTCGCCGTGTGATCGGTTCGCGCCACCTTCATCGGCGATGCGGCGCTGAAGGTCGCCGTCGCCGGGTCGTAGAGTTCAGCGGTTGCGAGCGCGAATTTCCCGCTGCTCTGACCGCCCGTTATCAACACGAATCCCGCGAGAGAATTGCCGACGGCGGGATGTCCCACCGGCGGGGGCACCGGAATGCCGGCGATCCCCGGCGAATCATTCCCGTTCCCAATCGCCGCGTGCGTCGAACCGGAAGGCGAAGTCAGCGGCAGCGACGGCTGCCCCGTCGTCGAAGCCAGCGCGACGAGGCCGGCCGGTCCGCTGTTGCCCGTGGAGCCCGGGCTGCCCTGATCGCTCCAGACTCCGGTAGGCGGAGGATTCGCGGTCTCGTGCGGGAGATCGGGCACCATGACCAACAGCGTCATGTCGTCCGATTTCTTCTTCTTCGATTTCGCGGGATCCGTCGACTGCTGCGATCCTGCATTCAGCGCCGCAGCCGGGTGTCGCGCGATAGTCAGTGTGGAGGGGGCCGGTGCGCCCGGCTTGATCGATACTTCGGGCGACATGACCGCATCGGGGTAGGAGCGCGAGACCGGTTTGCGGTCCAGCGCGATCAACGCTGAAATCCCGCCCACGGCGATGATCACGCCGGCGAGTATCGCGTCACGCATCAGCGGCCGGTCTTTCGAGGACGACATCGCGCCAACTCCCCCGCTCGAACCACGCGAGTTCTGCGCGGATACTAATACGATCGGCGGCTACGCGGAAGCTGTGGCGTCGCGGCTGTCGCGGATGTTTATTTGACGCGGCGCGCGTGATGGAATCCCCATCGGGACTCGGAACGTGGAATCGCAACACCTAAGTGACCCGCACGACGCGCGGACGGCGGCGGTCGCCGCGCCGGCGGCGATGCTGAATCCCGCGCCGCGACGCATCCTGGTCAAGGAAGTCAATTGGCTCGGCGACCTAGTGATGAGTCTGCCGGCGCTCCGTGCGATTCGGCGCACGTGGCCCGCCGCGCACCTGGCGGTTTTGATCAAACGCGAGCTGGCGAGCTTCTTCGACGGGTCGCATTGGCTCGACGAGGTTATTCCTTACTCGGTCGGGCGTGGAATCGCGGGACTGAACGACCGACGCAGGATTGTTGGCACGATCAGATCGCGCCATTTCGACCTCGGCGTGCTCTTTCCCAACAGCTTCGAATCGGCGCTATGGCTCACGCTGGCTGGAGTTCCGCGACGGGCCGGCTTCGCCGCCGACGCGCGCGGCGCGATGCTCAACTTGAAGGCCTCGCCCACGCCGGCCGCGATTTCGGAACATCAGGTGAACCACTGGCTCGAGATGGTGCGCGCGACCTCGGTCGCCGACGGCGGCATCGACGACTTCGCGCTCGACGTTCACCAGCCGCATCGCGAGCGGATGCATGAATGGCTCGCCACGCGGCGGACGCGAGCCGGCGCCCTGCTCTACGCGATTGCGCCGGCCGCAGCGTACGGCCCCGCCAAGGAATGGCCGGCGCGCAACTACGCGGAGTTGATCGATCTGCTCGGCGCCCGCGTCGGCGCGGAGGTGGTGCTGGTGGGCGCGCCCTCCGAACGCGCGAGGTGCGAGCAGGTCGCGTCGGCGTGCAAAGCGGGCGCGATCGTTGCCGCCGGTCACACCGAAATTGGCGAATTGATCGCGCTGTTGTCGTTGTGCGACGGATTTATCGGCAACGATTCAGGATGCGCGCATCTGGCGGGCGCGCTCGGAATTCCAACCGTCGCGATTTTCGGCTCGACCAATCCCGACCGGACCGGCCCGCTCGGTGCGAAGGCGCGCGTGATTTATCGCAAGCTCGAATGCAGTCCGTGCCTCGCCCGCACCTGCCGCTACGGTCACTACAATTGTCTGATGCAAATCGAGCCGGCCGAGTTGGTCGACGCCATCGGCGCACTGGGCGGCGCAACCTGAAAGTCGAGAGGCCTGACCATGAAGCAAGGGCACCACGATGAAGCTTAAGGAACTTGCGGGCCGGCTGGCGCTGGAACTTCGCGGCGACGGCGAGATCGAAATCTTTGCGCCGGCGCCGATCGAGGCCGCCGCTCCCGGCATGATCGTGTTCGTCGCGAGCGCCAAGTACGCCGCGGCATTGCAGTCCAACGTGTCCGCCGCGATCACGACAACTGAGCTGGCAGCCGGCGCGAAGTGCGCGACGTTGATCAGCGCGAATCCCTACGCCGACTTCGCGCGTGTGCTGGAGATTTTTTTTCCGCCGTATCGGCCCACTGCGGGAATCGACCCCACTGCAAGAGTTGCGGCTGACGCATCGATCGGCCCGAACGCGTCAATCGGGGCGTATGCGGTTATTGGCGCGGGCGCGAAAATAGGCCGCGACGCCGTGATTCATCCGCACGTCACGATTTATCCAAATGTGCAAATCGGCGATCGCTTCACCGCTCACAGTCACGTCTCGATTCGCGAGGGCGCCACTCTTGGCAACCGCGTGACGATTCTGAACGGCGCGGTAATCGGCGCCGACGGTTTCGGCTTCGTCGAGGAGCGCGGCAGCCTGGTCAAGATTCCGCAGGTGGGCGGCGTGATCATCGAGGACGACGTAGAGATCGGCGCCAACTCGACCGTTGACCGCGCGATGATCGGCGCGACGATCCTGCATCGCGGCGTCAAGCTCGACGACCAGGTACACATCGGGCACAACTGCGAAATCGGCGAGTACTCGCGCTTCTCGGGCCACGTCGGCATCGCAGGCTCGACGCGAATCGGCAAATGGTGCCAATTCGGCGGAAATTCGGGATGCAGCGATCACGTGACGATCGGCGATCGCGTGATGGTGGTGGCGAAGGCCGGGATTCACAGCGACTTGAAGGACGATGCAATCGTGTCGGGCGTTCCCGCAATCGACGTGCGCAAATTCCGCCGCTACGCCGTCGTGCTGCCGCGGCTGCCGGAATTGATCCGCCGCGTGCGCGCGCTCGAGCATCATCTGGGTATCGGTGGTTCGGGATCTGGTAGTGACTGATTACTCAGTTGAAGGTTCGATTGAGTGATGCGCAAGCTTCTCCGATCGATCGCGATAGTTGCGCTGGCGGTGGTGGCGCTGTTCGGCTCGGGATGCCCGGCGCTGATGGTCGGCGGTCTCGCCTACCAGGGCTACAAGTACGAGAAGGACAAAAAAGCGCCGGCGGCGAAATCTGAAGCGAAGAAACCGTCCCGCACGACGCAAACGTCGATTCCCGACGCCGATATCGAGTAGGACGACCCGACGCGAGCAACCCTCGACTCGCGGCGTCAGCCCCCAGTGCCATCGGTTACCTTCAAGCTCAAGCCGCGGCCGCCGTTCAGGCTCGACCTGACCGTCCAGGCACTTCGGCGGCGGCCCTTCAACATTGTCGATCGCTTCGACGCAGGCACTTGGCGCCGCGTCATACTGGTGGGCCGCGCGCCCGTCGGCGTGACGGTCGTGCAAACTCGCCAGGGAGCGCATCCTGAAATCGAAGTTACGGTTGATGCGCCGCATCCATCGGGGGTCAAGGAACAAGTTGCCGCGATCGTCACGCGGATGCTCGGTCTCGAGCTTGACCTTTCGGACTTCTATCGGCTCGCGCGCCGCGATCGCACGCTTGCCGCGCTCGCCGATCCGCTGCGCGGACTGAAGCCGGTCCGGTACCCGACGGTATTCGAGGGCTTCGCCAATGCGGTTGCGGGCCAACTCGTTTCGTTGAGCGCGGGGATGCACGTGCTGAATCGCCTCACCGACGCGCTGGGCACCGTGCGACGCTTCGACGGCGTCACGATGCACTCCTTCCCGAGTGCCAACCTTGTCGCGCGCGCCGATCCGGAGATGCTTCGCGCCGCAGGGCTCAGCCGGCCGAAGGCGGCATACCTGATCGGCATCGCCCGTCTCGCGATGAATGCGAAAGATCCCGACTTCGGTTCGGTCGCCGCGCTCGACGACGCCGCCGCGGTTGCGCACTTGTCGCAAATTCACGGCGTCGGCCGCTGGACGTCAGAGTACGTGCTGCTGCGGGGCTTCGGCCGCATCCACATCTTCCCCGGCGACGACGTTGGCGGCCGCAACAAGCTGCTCGAATTGTTGGACCGCCGCGACCGCGCCGACTACGACGCGGTCCACCGAATCGTCGCGCGATGGCACCCGTACGCCGGACTGGTCTATCTTCACCTGGTCGTGAGCGGCGCCGTCACGCGCGTGGAAGACGACTAGTCGCGCGCCAATTTCAGGAGGCCCTCAATTGCTTGCGTACATTCTGGTGGCCATCGGCAGCGCGCTCGGCGGCATGGGACGTTACCTGGTCTCCGGCATCGTCACGACCGCGACCGGCGGAACGTTTCCGTACGGCACGATGCTCGTGAACATCACCGGCTGCCTCGTGATCGGGTTCTTCGCGACGCTGACCGGTCCCGACGGACGCCTGCTGGTCGGCACTCCGGCGCGACAGTTCGTGATGGTCGGGCTGTGCGGCGGCTACACCACCTTCTCCAGTTTCTCGCTCGAAACGCTGTACTTGATGCGCGCCGGCGAATTCATTCCCGCGGCGACAAATGCGCTGGGGTCGGTCGTGCTGTGCCTGGTCTCGGTGTGGCTGGGCTACGCGCTGGCTGCGGCGCTCAATCGGGGAGTTTAGCGATGCAGATTCCACGCGACGCGATGCTGCTTCGGATCTTCATCGGTGAGAGCGATCGCGCGGGCCATCATCCGCTCTACGAGGCAATCGTGCTGAAGGCGCGCGAGCTGAAGATGGGCGGTGCGACGGTGCTGCGTGGCCCGATGGGCTTCGGCAAAACCAGTCATCTGCACTCCGCTAAAATCCTGCGCCTGTCCGAGGACCTGCCGATCGTGATCGAGATCGTCGACAGCCAGGAAAAGATCGACGCGTTCATTCCGGTGCTCGACAAGATGATGGGTTCGGGTCTGATCACGGTCGAGAAGGTGCAGGTGCTTCAATACGGCGACGGGAAGTCCTAGACTGCGGCGAGCCCGAATCACGCGGAGGTCTTCAATGGAAAAGAATTACGTCAACCCGGACACGCTAATGGCGCCGCGCGGATACACTCACGTCGTCACGATCGCCGGGCCGGCCAAGCTGATTTTCATCTCGGGCCAGGTCGCGATCGACAAGGCAGGCAAGCTGGTGGGTGCAAACGACCTGAAGGCGCAGATTCGCCAGGCCGGGAGCAATCTGAAGGCCGCGCTGGCGGCGGTCGGCGCGACGTCGAAGGATATCGTCAAGACCAACACTTACATCGTCAACTATAAGCAGTCGGACTACTCCGCGCTGCGTGACGCGCGCGCCGAGCTGTTCCCCGAGGGCGAGCCGCCGGCGTCGACGCTGGTCGGCGTGACGTCGCTGGCCGTGGACGGCCTGATGGTCGAGATGGAAGCGATCGCCGCGCTGAAGTAGCGGCACGCCGAATGCCCGTCGCCGCAGAGTCATTTCCCCTCGACGTCGATCCGACGC
>DASQHV010000145.1:0-4198 GCA_035631915.1 Candidatus Acidiferrales bacterium
GCTGTTGATCGAGAACGTCTCCAGCTACATGGCGTTTGCTGACTCGACGATGACGGAGTGGGAATTCATTTCCGCGATCGCCGCGGAAGCCGACTGCGGAATCCTGCTCGACATCAACAACATCTTCGTCAGTGCGTTCAACCATCGCTTCGACGCGAACCTTTACGTCGACTCCATTCCCGTCGAGCGCGTCGTGCAGTATCACCTCGCCGGTCACAGCGATCACGGCACGCATTTGCTCGACACCCACGACCATCCTGTACGTGACGAAGTGTGGGCGCTTTACGAGCGCGCGGTGCGGCGCTTCGGCGCGGTCTCGGCGCTGATCGAATGGGACGACAACATTCCGGAGTTCGCGGTGCTGGCCGCCGCGGCCGATCGAACACGCACGATCTTTCACGCCACGACGCTCGCGGAGAGTCCGCGCAGTCACGATGCCGGTACATCTCGAACAGCTTGAGGGCCTTCTCTACCGGCTGATCACGGCGGTCAGCGGCGTCGGCGAAGGGCTCGCGTCCGAGCGGAGTCTGCCCGCGGGCGGCCTGGGCGCGATTGTGCTCGGCGACGAGCGGTTGTCGCCGGAGGCTCGCGTCGACATCTACGCCAACATGTATTTCTACCGCCTGCTCGACGTGCTCAAGGAGGATTTTCCAGCGACGCACGCGGTTCTCGGCGACGACAATTTTCACAACCTCGCGACGGGTTACCTGATCGAGTATCCGCCCACCGAGCCGTCGGTGTACCACCTCGGGCGTCACCTGGCAGATTTTCTGCGCGACCACCCGATGCGAGAGAACGCGCCGTTCATTGTGGACCTCGCCGCGCTCGAGCGTGCGACGGTCGAAGTTTTTCAAGCTGCCGACGCCTGCGCGCTCGACGCCGAATCGATGCGCGCGATACCCGGCGAGCGGTGGCCCGCGATGAAGCTCGCGACGCATCCCGCGGTGCAGATTTTGTCGCTTGAATGGCGCGTCGCGGAGTTGCTGCGCGCGGTTGAGGATCATCGCGAATGGACTCCGGCGCAAGCGGGTGCGGCAAGCGTCATAGTCTGGAGGCGCGACTCGCGCGTCTTCTACCGCGAACTGGAACCCGTCGAATGCCGCGCGCTTCAAGCCGCCCTCGGCGGCGCCACATTTGCGGAGATCTGCGAGCTCGTCGCCGCGGACTCCGATCAACAGGATCCGATTGGCGAGATAAATCGATTGCTCGCGCGATGGCTGAGCGACTCGATCTTCCAACTCCTGCCGTAGCCAAGCCGAAATTTCCAGATGATATTGCGCGGGCGCGGCGCTATACCTCTGCAGGTGAGCGCCGACGGCATCCGGGTCGAGCAAGCGACCACGCGCGAACAGTTGAATGAGTTCGCGCGCCTGCCGTTTCAGGTTTACGGCGGCGCCGACGCATGGTGGCCGCCCGACCTTCAGAACGAACTCGACCTGCTGTCGCGCCGCTCGATGCTCTCGAAGTACCTGGATATCGCGCCAATCTGCGCGCGCCGCGACGGCAAAGTTGTCGCGCGAGTCAGCGCCGTGATCAATCGCCGCTACATCGAGCATTGGAACGAGCAGCTCGGCCAGCTGATTCACTTCGAGGCGCTCGAGGGCGAGGACAATGCGGTCGCCGCCATGATCGAAGCCGCGGTGGACATACTGCATGAGCGCGGGATGCGTGCGGTGCGGAGCGGCTTCTCTGCCTTTCTGGATTATCCATACGCGATCGACAACTACGGATCGCTGCCGTCATTTCTGCTGCGCGGGAATCCCGCGTCGTATCATCGCTACTTCAAAAACGCGGGCTTCATGACCGAGAAGGGGCAGGTCGACTACACCGCGCCGCTCAGGTCGGAGAACGTCGCACGGCTGCGCGGTATCGCCGAGGGCGCGATCAACGCGGGCGTCGCAATTCGAAGCTGGCGCGAGTTCGGCTACCTTGCCGCGATCGATGCGTGGACCGACGTCACCAACGCCGCGTTCGATCGTCATTGGGGATGGAATCCGATCACGCGGCCGGAAGTGCGCCCGATGCTGACGTCGCTGTGGGAGACCCCGGTTGCGGATCTCTCGATGCTCGCCGTGTCGGGCAGCGACGTCGTCGGCGCGGTGTTCTCGGTGCCGGATTTGAGTCCCGCGCTCGCGCGCGTTCGCCGCGGAGTGAAGCTCGCACCCGAGCGGGGCGGGGGCACGCGCGGCGCGTTGATCAATATCGGCGTTGTCCCGCGCGCACGCGGACGCGGGGTGGCGCTCGCGATGGCGTCGCGATCGTTCCTTGCGATGGCTGAGCGTGGGATGCGATTCGCCGGCTACACGCTGGTGCTCGACGACAATTGGGCGTCGCGGCGCACCGCCGAAAACCTGGGCGCGCACGTGACCGCCAACTTTGTGACCTATCGCCGCAACTTGTAGTGCGCCTCGATTCGCCGGATCCGCTTGCGCTCGGCTGACCGCTGACTATACAAGCCGTGCTGGATGCTCTCGCTTCGAATCGCCGTACTGTTCATCCACGTCACGGCCGTGATCGTCGCGCTCGGTGGCTCACTCTTCAGCACCTTCGCGCTCGCGCCGATTCTTGCGGCAGAGCTCGACGCTTCCACGCGAATTCGCGTGGGCCGGCGCATCGTCCGCCGCCTCGGCGCGATCGTGCTGACCGCCTTGGCGATCCTCGTCGTCACCGGACTGCTGAACATATACTTTGTCGGCGGCGTCTCGATTCTGCTGGCGATCAAACTTGTGCTGGTGGTGATTGCGATAGCGCTTGCGCTCTATCAATACGGAAACCTCGGACTGCGAATCTGGCGGCTCTCGGCGTCGGGACCGAACCCTGACCTCGCCGAGCTGCAGGCGCGCTTTCGACGCGTCGGCATCACCCTCGGATCGCTCGTGCTGCTGATCGTTTACCTTTCCCTCGGTCTGACGCGCGGTGGCGCGGCGATTCGCTGAATTCGACTCATGGCCACGAACAAAATGCGGCGGCGCGCACCACGATGGCTCTGGCGGCTCACGATGCTGGCGTTCGCGATCGACTTTGTCGCGACGTTCAGCTACGCCACCGGCGCGCACATTGCGACGCGCTTCGTCTCCCCGCCGTTCGGTGCCTGGTGGAATCAAAATGAATTCGCGTTCTTGCAATGCGCGGCGACCGCATTCGGAATGCTGGTCGGAATCCGATTGGGCGCGCGTATGGTCGAGGGCGACGCGTTGAAAAGTCGCGCGACTGTGACCTCGGTGATCGCCGGCGCAATTGCGCTACCTCCGCTTGCCCGGCTCGGCGCGGAAATCTCCCGCTACCGATTCACCAGCGGCGCCTTCGTGCGCGCGCGGCTGATCGATCTGTTCGACTACGACCGCGGAATGTTGCTTGACAAGATTCTTACAGCGGGCGTTTACTCGATGAAGATCGCGGCCTTCGCGCTCCCAGTCGGGATGATTCTTTTTGCTCTCTCAATCGCATTCTTCATGACAGTCGAACCCGCGGACGGCGCGGTGCAGGGAGTCTCGCGATGAGCCGTGACGATCGCAAGCCACGCAAGTCGGGCGCGATCTCACGTCGCTCCTTCATCAAGGGCGCCGGCGCAGTCGCAGCCGCTGCCGGCTTGGTGCGAGTTCCGCCTGCCGCCGCCGACGCATCGCCTTTGCCCGCCGGAGTTGCTGAGAAGCTCGGGCCCGACGCGGTAACGATCGAACTCACCATCAACGGCGCGCCGACGAAGCTCACTGTCGAACCGCGCGTGACGCTGCTGCGCGCATTGCGCGAGCATCTGGGGCTGACCGGCACCAAGCTGGTGTGCGATCGCGGCGCGTGCGGCGCATGCACGGTGCATCTCGACGGCAAGCCGGTCACGTCGTGCATGATGCTGGCGATCGACGCGCGCGGCCACGCAGTTACGACGATCGAAGGGCTCGGCAATCCCGCGCAGATGCACCCGGTGCAGGCGGCGTTCGTGGAAGCCGACGCGCTGCAATGCGGTTTCTGCACTCCCGGGATGGTGATGTCGGTGGCGGCCGCGCTCGAGCGCAATCCCGCGGCGACGCTCGACGAGATTAAGCTCGCGACTGCGGGAAATATCTGCCGCTGCGGAACTTATCCGCACGTCTTCGAGGCGGCGCTAAAGGTTGCCAGATCGAAAAAGACCGCGCGCGCCGCCCGCGCGTCGGGAGCCGCCTGATGTCGCGGCGCGTCACGCTCAATCTCGGCTTCGAGA
>DASQHV010000146.1:0-5829 GCA_035631915.1 Candidatus Acidiferrales bacterium
CAAGCCAAGCGCCGCGCCGAGCGCGAACGCGACGACGCCGCCGCGCCACACCTGCTCCGCGGTCAGCAGCCCGCGCTGGATGACCATGCTGGGGCCGAGCGACTGGCCGGAGTCGGCGCCGCTCAGATGATCGTAGTAGTCGTTGATGAGATTGGTGCCCGCCTGAATCGCCATCGCGCCCACCAGCGCGAGCATCAGGCGGCCCGGAGAAAAAAATCCGTCGCGCGCGGCGACCGCGACGCCGAGCAGCACGGGAATTGCGGCGGCAGAAAGCGAGGGCGCGCGAATCGCCTGAATCCAGATCGAAAACGCGCCGGGGCGCGCGCCGCCGTCGTGTGAGATTGCTCCCGCGTCAGCCATCGCAGCTACACTAGGACGTTCGCCGCCTTAAGTCTTGCGATTTCTTCGGCGGAGTAGCCCAGCAACTCGCGCATCACCTCGTCGGTGTGCTCGCCGATTGCCGGGGCCGCGCGGTAGTCGAGATCGATCGCGCCGAAATTTACGGGAATCCCCGGCACGACACGCTTGCCGACCTCGGCGTGATTCAGTTCAACGAGCATCCCGGAATTTACGAACGCCGGATCGTTCATCAACTCCGGCGTGTTGTAAACGGGGCCGGCGGCGAGGCCGTGCGCGCGGAGCTTGGCGACCAGATCGTCGCGCTGGAAGTTGCGGGTACGGGCGGCGACCTCGCGCTCGAGCTCGTCGACATTTTCGAGGCGGCCGAACAGCTTTGCGAACTTGGAATCGACGGCGAGCGAAGGGACGCCCAAGACGTCGCACAATTTCGCGAACTCAGCGTCGGTCGCGATCGCGATCGCGATCCACTTGTCGTCGCCGGCGACGGGAAACACTCCGTGCGGCGCCATCGACTCGTCGCGATTCCCGATGCCACCCGGGTCGCGGCCGTTCATGAAAAAATCCATCATCGCTTCCGGGATCATCGTGGTGACCATCTCGGCCATCGACAGATCGAGATACTGTCCCTGGCCGGTACGATCGCGATGATGCAGCGCGGCGAGCAGGAAAAACACCATGCCGGTGCCGACCGCAAAGTCGGGCCACGTGCCGCCGATGCCGCACGGAAACGAATGCGGATAGCCGGTGACGTGGCAAAGGCCGGCGAACGCCTGCGTGGTGGGGCCGAAGCCGACGGTGCGCGCGAAGGGGCCGTCCTGGCCGAGCGGCGTGCCGCTCAGCATGATAATGTCGGGCTTAATCTTGACCAGGTCGTCGTAGCCGAGGCCGTACTTGGCCATGTTGCCGACGGTGAAATTCTCGGTGACGAAATCGCTCTTCATCACGATCTTGCGCGCGATCTCCCGCGCCTCGGGCTGCGCCAGGTTGAGCGTCAAGCCGCGGCGGGAGGAATTTATCGCGTGAAAGACTCCGCTGCGGTTGAAGCCCAGCACGCCGTCGGTGCCGGTGAGAAAGCGCACGAGATCAGGCGCGAGCGTCGACTCGATGCGAATCACGTCGGCGCCGAGCGCGCCGAGCCACGCGGTGGCGTGCGGGACGGCGTAGATCCAGCCGAAGTCTGCAACGCGAATCCCCGCGAGCGGCAACTTGCTCATCAGATGATCCGATCCTCGGCCAACTCGTCGAGCGCCGCCGCGGAGAGTCCGAGCCGTTCGCCGAGAATCTTGCGATTGTGCTCGCCCAGGCGCGGCGCGCCGCGCACGGTTCGCCACGGCGTGCGCGAGAACTTGCACGGGGCGCCCGGCATCCGGACTTCGCCTGCGGCAGGATGTTCGTGGTCGACGAAAAATCGCCGCGCTTCGTACTGCGTGTTGGTCGCCACCTCGGCCGGAGTGTGGACCGGAAAGCACGGCACGTGTTGCTCCTGCGCCTTTTCGAATGCCTCAGTTCGGGTATGCGTGGATAGCCAGTCGATTACTCCGGCCTCGATTGCGTCGATGTTCGCGACGCGGCCGAGAATAGTGTCGAACAGCTCGTTGTCCATCCAGTCGGGATTACCCATCGCGACCTTGGCGCCGCGCCAGAAGCGGTCGGTGCCGGCGCTGAAACTGACCCATCCGTCGGTGCACGGATAAACCCACTGCGCGGCGGTTTTGCGCCGCGTGTGCAGGCGCTGAAACGACGCTGAGTCTTTGGCTTCGTGCGAGTAAAATCCGATGTTCGGACGAATCATGCTGGTCATCGCGCGCCACTGGCTGACGTCGACGTGCTGTCCCACTCCATTAGTCTTTCGACTATACAGTGCGCACATCGCGGCGGCCGACGCGGTATAGCCAGTGAGATAGTCAGATTGGCGGCCGCCGAGCTTTAGCGGGGGTTCGTTGGGCAGGTCGGTAACCTGATGCCACGGGGTCTCGTAGCCGACGCCGCTCATCTGCGTCGCCACCAGGTCGCCGCCGCGAACATTCTTGTACGGCGAGTCGGCGCCGAAAAAAGTGATCGACACGACGATCAGTTTTGGAAACCGCCTGGTGAGCGTGGCCCAGTCGATGCCGAGTCGTTCGTTCAACGCCGGGCAGTTCGGGTTGAAGACGATGTCGGCCGACGCGAGCAGGTCGAACAGCAGGTCGCGGCCGCGCGGGCGTTCGAGGTCGAGCGTGATTCCGAGCTTGTTGGTGTTGAGATAAAGGTGCAGGCCGCCAGTTTCGGGATCGGGTCGCTCGTCGCGAAACGGTCCGAGCGCGCGCTCGAGCGCGCCGACTCGCGGCGGTTCGACCTTGATCACCTCGGCGCCGAAATCGGCAAACGCCTTTCCCGCCATCGCCGCGGCCAAAAACGGCATCGAGTCGTAGCACGGCAGCTCGATCAGCTTGAGCCCCTCGAGCGCGCGTGGCGGCTCCTGGAGCGTCTCGAAGCGCGCCATCGTCAACGGGGACCTTCAACTTTGAGATTGTCGAGCAACTCGATCAAGTCGGCCATCGAGCGAATCACGTGGTCGGGTTTGAACTGCGAATGATTCTGCAGGTAGGTGAATGACGCCGCGCCGGTGGCGACGGCGACCGAGGCGCCGTAGCCGGCGTTGATCGCGGCCATCACGTCGCGCGGCTCGTCGCCGACGTACATGCAGGCGCGCGGATGCATCGCGGCCTTCAACGCGGTCTGCTTCAGGCTCTGGGACTTGTCGAGCGCGCGGAGCGACGCGGTGCTCTGCGTCACCACGTGGTCGAGGTACGACGCAAGCCCCACCATCGCAAGCTTCTCGACTAGCAGCTGCGAATCGCCGGGGCGACTGGTGATGACCCCGGTGGCATATCCGCGCCGCTTCAACTCGGCCAGCGTTTCCTGCACGTGCGGCAGCACCTCGAGCCGCTCGGTCTTGTCGATCTCGGTCATGAAGTAGGCGAACGCCAGCTTGGCGTACTCGGGGCGCAGATGTTCAGGCACGCCGAGCCAGACGTCGTCGCTGGCGAGCGCCTCGCGGTAGCGCTCGTGAGTGAGCGGCGGGTCGTGACCAAGTTCGTCGAGGGCGTTGCGCGCGGCGATGTAAAGCGGCCCGTGGATATCGACCAGCGTGCCGTCCAGGTCGAAGAAGATCGCTTTGAAATCGCGCGAAGCCAACCAGAATCTCCGATGCCAACGCGGGCGCGCGCGAGGACAGCGTCGCGCACCGCGTCTGCCTCTTTCAACCTTGTTGCTTCCGCACTTGTCAAGCGGGGAGTGCGGCGGCGAGCGACGCGCGTGCCAAGGAGAGAGCTTCGGCATCGGTGGAAGGGACTGCAACGATAAAGCGGCCTTCGGCGCGACTGCGAATCTCGGCGATCGCGCCGGCGCGCGATCGCGTCGACGCGAGTGCCAGCGTCGTCGCGAGGATTGCGGCGTCGGCCTGGTCGCAGTCGGCAGGCGGCGCTGCCTGCGGGGACGGCATCAACTTCCATAGTCGCTCGAGGATCTTCGTGCGCGCTTTCAGAGCCCTCGCGCGGTCTGCGCGACGTTTGCTCTTCGGCGGCAGTTTCTCGTCGCAGTTCATCCACATTTTGAATGCGAGGTACGGATAGCCTTCGTAGGAGGCGACGTTCATGCGGGCGAGCGACAAATGTGTGGCGAAACCGGCGAGCATGAACCGGGTGAAGAGCGCGCCGCCACGCGGGTTTGCGAAGGAATGCGACGTTGACCCGAGCGTGGCGAACAATTGCGCGCCGAACGCGCGAAGATGCGGCTTGCAGGCGTCGTCGCGAAGACAGCCGTCAAAGTAGTCGCGGCGCGGCGTCGGAAAGAGCGAGAACCTGATCCTACGCGCGGCCGGCCGGGTGGAATTCGCGGCGCGAACGAGCGTTCGCAGCGCGCTGTCTATGTTGCGAGTGGCCGGCGCGTTGGCACGAAGCGAAAACGCCGCGGTCGAGCATTCGAGATCAAGCGGGCAGCGCGGGGAATCGACGATTGCGACCGCGTTGTCGCGCAACTCAGGAACTTGCTGCGCCAGTTCGCGCGCAAGGATCTCTATCGAATTGGCGCCGACGCTCTCTCTGAGATCGACTTGCGAATATCGAAGGCGGCGGCGCGACGGTTCGATCACGGCGAGATCGAGGAACGTTTCGCCTACATCGATTCCGACTATTGGAACGTCGCGCGCGATTTCGACGCTCAGGATTTCGGCTGGTACAAGAGCTGGTATTCGCGGCGTCCTCCGATCACTTTTTTGACGTACTCGCGCGTCTCCTTGTAGGCGATATTCTCGACCCATTCGTCGTCGTCACCGCGGAACTCCGAATCCCACTTCGACACCGCGTGCTCGCCCGCATTGTACGCTGCGACGGCGCGAAACGGGTCGCCGTTGAACATCTCGAATAGACTTTTCAGATAAGTGGTGCCCAGCTCCACGTTGAGCGAGGGATCGTAGAGATGGATCGCGCCGGGATCGATCCCGCGCTCGGCCGCAACTTTTTTCGCGGTTGACGGAATCAGCTGCATCAGGCCACGCGCGTTGGAAACCGAAGTCGCGTTCGGATTGAAGAGGCTCTCCTGGCGCGCGAGCGCAACCACCAGGTAAGGATCGAGCGCGAGCTTCATAGAAGCAGCCTGGAAGAGGTCCCAGTATGCGCGCGGATAGCGCACGCGCTCGGCGACCGCGTGGCTGACGAGCCCGCTCTTCTCCATGCGCGTCGCCGCGACGATCGCGTCGTACCACGCGCCGGCGCCGGCGAAACCGGCGAGCACGAATTGACGCATCGCGCTGGAACTTCCGCTGTCCGCCAGCGCCTTAAGCTCGCCTGCTTCGAGCTCCTTCAGGCCGAGCGCGCGCAGCGTCTGCAGGCGTTCCATGTGGAACTCGGCAGGACCTGAAACACGCGGCATCTCACCGACGCCGGGCTCGGGCGCCAACGCCGCGGGAAGGTCCGGCTGAGCGGCGTGGACACGGCGGCTCGCGAGTTCGGGATAGTAGTTGCTGTCGGTGCTCGCGGCGAGCCGCGCGAAGCTCTCGCGCGCTGCGGCGGCGTCGCCACCTTTTTCGAGTGCGCGCGCGCGCCAGTATTCGCACATGTCGCGGTCGGTCGGCTCCTTGGCGCGAGCGCGCGCCTCCTGAAAGCCCTGCGCCGCGCTGCGGTAGCTGCGACCCAGGTAGAGCGTCCACGGTCCGCGAAAGCGCGCCTCCGACGCGGCATCGCTACCGGGATAGCGCGTGGCGAGCCGCCGGTACTGCGCGCGCGCGGAGTCGAGCTTGTGCTCCTCTTCGTAGATACGGCCGATGCGGAGCATCGCCCCGGGCGCGAGCGAGCTCTGTGGGAAATTCGCGATCAGCCGGCCGAACGTCGCACGCGCCGAGTCGTACAGGTCGTCGTGCCAATAGAGCAGCGCAAGCGCTTCCAGAGCCATCGGCGCCGACGGCCCGCGCGGTGCGATGCGCAAGTATTC
>DASQHV010000147.1:0-3568 GCA_035631915.1 Candidatus Acidiferrales bacterium
CGATGAAAAAGATCGCGGCGAAGATGCGCGTCGGCCTCATCTCAAATTTCGACGACTCCGAGACCGGTCACCTGATCATGCACGACACCGGCATCCGCGATCTGTTCGAGGCGGTGATCATTTCCGCCGACACCGGATGGCGCAAGCCGAACCCGCTCATCTTCCAGCGCATGCTAGAGCAGATGAAGCTCGAGCCCGCCGACATCCTGTTCGTCGGCGACACCCCGCATGACGACGTGCTCGGCAGCAAGCGGGTCGGGATGCACTGCGCGTGGATCCAGAGCCGCGGCCGCGACTTGCCCGGCGACGTGCCTGCGCCCGACATTATTGTCGGCGACTTGTCCGAGCTTCCGGCGCGCCTCGGTTGCTAGGGAATAGATGCCCGACAACGATAACGATCGCATGGCTCTGATCCGCTCGCTCGAGCGCGCGCCGTTCGCGGCGATGCTCGGCATCACGATTGAGTCCGCCCGCAACGGCGCGGCGACGGTGCGGATGCCCTTCGACGCGAAGCTGCTCAACGACGGCGGTCCCGACGTGCCGATTCATGGCGGCGCAATCGCCACGCTGGCAGACGTCGCCGCGTGCGCCGCAGTCTGGAGCATGGCGGAGACGACGCGCAGCGCAACAATCTCGCTCACGGTGAATTACACGGGCCCCGCGGTGAAGACCGGCCTGATTGCGCGCGCCCGCGTGCGCCGCAAGGGCAAGCGCATCGCCAGCCTCACGGTCGAAGTCCTGGACGACGCCGACGCAATCGTCGCCGACGCGCTCGTCACCTACAAGATAGCTTAGCTTTCCATCTTGCGTCCGGTAGAATCGTACGATTCTCAATTTTGGCTGGAGAACTCCCCGCGCATGTCCTTTTGTATTCGCCGCGAACTGAAATCCCTCATCGTGCTCATGTCGCCCGCGATGCTGGCGCTTCAACTCACGCTTGCAGTGGGCGGAGCAGCGCGCGCCCAGGACGCCGTTCCCAACGCGACGGCGACTCCGAGCGAGTCCGTCATCTATTCCTTCGGCCTGGGTTCGAGCAGCAATAACGTCTGCACCAACATCCTGGACGGCGCGGCGCCGAAAGGTTCGCTCACGTTCGCTAACGGCTTCCTCTTTGGCCGCACCTCGACGACCACGGCCAAACCGGCGGGCGACGGCATCATCTTTCACATCATGCCCAACGGCTCCGACTACACGATCGACCACATCTTCACCGGCGCCACTACCGACGGTAACAACCCGCGCCACAACGCGATGACGCTGGTGAACAACGTGCTGTATGGCACCACGCTGAACGGCGGCCTCAAGGACAACGGCACCATCTTCAGCATCCTCGACGACGGCACCGGCTACTCCGCGCCGATCTACGACTTCCAAAAGAGCAGTGCCAACAACGACGGCGATCAGCCGCACAGCTGCTTCGAGGCGGCCGGCAACGGCTTGCTCTACGGCATGACTTCGCAGGGCGGCAATCACGGCGGCGCCACCGGCGACGGCACGATCTTTTCATTCGATCCGAACGGCGCGGTGTACACCAAGCTGTTTTCGTTCGACGGAACCAAGCACGGCTCCGACCCGCACGGCCAGCCGATCCTGGATCCCGACGGCGTCACGCTCTACGGGATGACGCGGGCCGGCGGCAAAGCCGGCGTCGGCGTGATCTTTTCGTTCGACACCAGCACCGGCAAATTCAAAACGCTGCACAAGTTCACCTGCCCCGGCGGCAAGACGCCAAGCTGCGTCGACAGCAACGGCGGCGCGACCCCCGACCACGGCACGCTGGTGCAATCCGGCACCACTCTGTTCGGCCTGACCACCTTCGGCGGCAAGAACGGCAACGGAACCGTCTTCTCGATCGAAAACACCGGCAAGCATTTCAAAGTGCTGCACAGTTTCGGCAAGCCCGGGTCCAACGACGGCAGCGGTCCGTTCGGCTCGCTGATGCTCTCCGGCTCCATGCTCTACGGAACCACCCGCGACGGCGGCAAAGCGAACCTCGGCACCGTCTTTCAGATCGACACCAAGGGCAATCACTACGACCGACTGTACGATTTCAAGGCCAAGCCCGACGGCGCGAACCCGATCGACAACGTGATCCTCGTCAGCAACACGCTCTACGGGATGACCGAAGCGGGCGGCAAATGCGACCAGGGCGCGATCTTCGCGATCGCGCTACCCTGATGAACCCGACGCTCGAGCGGATCCGTCGCGCGGGCGCGCCGCACGGACTCAACCTGCTCGCCGCGACTCCGGTTGCGCGCTACGACGCCGCCGTCAAGGAAATCTCTCACGCGCGCGCGATCGATCCGGCGGCAAAATCGATCGTCGTCGTCGCCAACGGCGGCGCCGCGATGTGGCGCGCGCTCAAGGATCACGCCGCGCGCAACCCCGGATGGTGGAAGCGCGAAAATCCCCTCGACGACTTCACGCGCCAGGTCGTCGAGCGTGACCTGGTGCCCGCGGCGCGCGACGGCGGCGCGCGATGTACCCCCGTCTACCCGTTCATGAGCGGCGCGCGCACGCTCAACTTCATCGAGCTCGGCAAAATCGCGGGCCTCGCCGGGCCGAGCATCCTCGGCGTCACCGTGCATCCTATATATGGTCCGTGGATTGCGTTTCGCGCCGCGCTGCTGCTCGACGAGGAAATCGACTCACCCGGCGACGCCGCCGGCTTCGACCCTTGTCCGACGTGCACCGCCCGCACTTGCATCCCCGCGTGTCCCGTCGGCGCGATGAGCATCGACACCGGATGGGACATTCCGAAGTGCCTGACGCATCGCGTCGAAGTCGAGCCGGATTGCGCTCCGCGATGCCACGCGCGCGCCGGATGCGTGCTCGGCCCCGAGCATCGCTACCCCGACGACGAGCTCGCCTATCATCAGATGCGTTCGCTGCGCGCGATGCGCCCGTACTACGACGCCCACCTCAAACGCGTTTAACGACCTGATTCACTCGAAATCCTCGACGCCCAATCCGGCAAGCTTCGATAGATGCGTCTGAAGGCCGGCCTTCAGCGACCGATTTCCATGAACCGGAACCGAGATCCGAACAGTGCTGCCTTCCTTTCCGAATATGTGATGGCTTCCATTGATCCGGCGCATATCCATCCGCGGCGTTCGAGTATCTTGATGAACGCCTTGCCGGTGAGAGGTTTCATACTACGATTTCGAGAACGCGATCCTTCTTGCTCGATTTCGGAGATTCCACCTCGACCGACAGACAGCCCTCGACAGCCTCGTAGATATTCTTCAGCAATTCCTCGAACGTTTCGCCTTGAGTGGCGCACCCGGGAATCGCGGGCACCTCCGCCCAGAATCCACCTTCCTCGGCCTCGTGAACTACAACCTTGATTTTCATACCGTCCTCTCTTCGCCCGTGATCGATTCATCCACCGAGCTTGCGCGCGACGTCTCCGCTCTGTTGCGATGACAAGCGCGAGCGATGCGTGCCCCAAGGCCACCCAGTTTTTCGCGTCCTCGCGCCCAGACTTCTCACAGGCCGCTGCGGCCGCATCTTGTTTTTTCCGCTCTTCAACCGGTGCAGGGCCGTGCCCTTCCGGGGGTGGGGGGGG
>DASQHV010000148.1:0-11081 GCA_035631915.1 Candidatus Acidiferrales bacterium
CACGGCGGCCTCATCGATCGCACTTGTTCCCTATTCTTCGCGGCGGTTTTCACCTACTATTGGACTCGCTGATGCGGCTGTTAGAGGGCCGCATTTTCGCGCTTGGAAGACTGCCAAGAAGCCTGCTAAAGGGATGCTCCGGTAGAATTAATGGTGACGTCGATACTTTCCGCCGCGCTGGTGTTCGCAGTGCTGGTTATTGTGCACGAGGCCGGACACTTCGCGATGGCAAAGAAAGTCGGCGTGCGGGTCTTGAGATTTTCGATCGGCTATCCCCCTCGGATATTCGGTTTCCGACGCGGTGAGACCGATTACTCGATCGGCGCGACTCCATTCGGCGGCTACGTTCGCATGCTCGGCGACGAGGTGGGCGACGAGCCAAAGACCGAGGAACTGACCAGCTATCTTCGCGAACTCGGCCTCGACTTGATTGGCGCGGCACGCGAGCATGGCGCGGCGTCCGTCGATTCCGATATCGAGGTCGCGCTGCGCGCGATTGCGGAACGACTCGGCGCGGCGGGCCCGGACGTCGCCAGCCGCGTGCTCGGCCGTGCAGTCAAAGTTGACGAAGCGATCCTGCTCGACGCGGTCCGATCCCATGCCTCGGTCGCCGAGGCGGTGAAGTCGCTCGCGCAGGACCCGCCACGAGCGTTGGTCGAAGCGTACGACAAGCGCGCCTTTCCGACTCAGCCGTTGCGCAATCGAGTGCTGATAGTGTTGGCGGGGCCGGTGGCGAACCTGGTCTTTGCGCCGCTCTTGCTCACCGTGATTTTTCTTTTCGGCGTGCCAATGCTGTTGCCGGTGATCGGACAGGTCAAGGAGGGCCTCCCGGCCTTCAAAGCCGGAATTCGCACCGGCGACCGGATCCTTTCGATCAATGGCGACAAGGTGGATTCCTGGATTGATTTCTCGCAGACCATCAAGGCCGGCGACGGCTCACCGCTGAAGCTGCTGGTTGAGCGCAAGGAAAAGGACGCGACCTCGCGCGTAACGATTGTCCTGACGCCGACCAAGACTGAACAGAAAACAATTTACGGCACGATGGGAACGTCGTGGGTGATTGGCGTGCTGCCGCGCGGCGACGAAGTTGAAAAACGCTTCGGACCGCTCGGTGCGATCAGCCAGGCGGCCAAGACCACCGTCGACATGACCGAACAAATGGTGGTCGGCATCGGGACGATCGTCACCGGCGCGGTGCCGGCGCGCGAGGCGCTGGGCGGTCCGATCGCGATCGCGCAGCAAGCCGGAAAATACGCGCATCAGGGGTTTTCGAGTCTCGCGCAATTCGCCGTGATGCTCAGCCTTGAACTCGGAATCATCAATCTTTTGCCGGTGCCGCTGCTCGACGGCGGTCACCTGCTGTTTTTCGTTTTCGAAGGTGCGCGCGGCAAGCCGCTCGACCTCCGCTACCGCGAGATGATGCTTCAGGTCGGGCTCTTCCTGCTGGTGGCGTTGATGGCGTTTGTGATCTTCAATGACATCTCGCGCATTGTGCAGGGTTAGCCGGCTGCTCGAACGCTCGGCCGCGGCACGCCCGGTCCTGGGAATCGACACGTCCACTTCGATTGCGAGCCTTGCCGTGATTGCCGGCGGCCGCGTTGTGGGCGCTACGGCGCAGCCCGTCTCCTCGCACGGCGCGGCACTTGCGGACATGACGGGCGAGCTGCTCGAGCGCGCGGAACTGAAGCTCGGCGACCTGGGCGCGATCGCGGTCGGAACCGGTCCCGGCTCGTTCACCGGCCTGAGAGTGGGGATCAGCTACGTCAAAGGGCTCGCAATGGCGACGGGATGCGCGGTCGCCGGTGTGCCGAGTTTCGACGCGCTTGCTTTGGCGGCGCTCGAATCGGTCCCGATCCCACAGAATCGGCTCGTGTGTGTGGTTGTGGATGCGCGAAAGAACGAAATTTACGCGGCCCTTTACCGCGTCGTGGCCGATGGGCTAGAGAAAATGTCAGAGGAATTGGTAGTCGCGCTCGAACACCTGGCATCGCGCATCGCCGAAGACGTCACGCTGGTCGGTGATGCAAAAGCGAAGGATGCGGCGGCTCTCGTCGGTTCGCGAGGCCACGGGGTGGAATTTCTCGATACAGGAAAGCTCGATTTGCGCGGAGTATGCGTCGCGGCGGTTGGCGGGGCGCGGTTCGCGGATGGTGAAATCGACCGCGCCGCGTCGCTCGAACCGTTGTACATCAGATCGCCGGAAGCGACATTCAAGCTGAATGCGCACCAGGCGGACATCGCCACGGAGGGCGTATGGAGCATCGAGAGGAAGAACTCATTCGGCAGCATCTAGTTCATGACGAGGGACTGAAGACCCTCTACACCGAGCATCAAGAGCTCAAGCGAAAACTCGAAGGATTTAGAAGCCGGCACTATCTGACCAACGAAGAGGAAATCGAAGAAAAGCGCATTCAGAAGCTGAAGTTGGCGCTCAAGGATCGCATGATGGCGATTCTGGATCGCTATCAGCACGAAGCCCGTTGAGAGAGCGTTCCGGCCATGAGCGCGCGCACTCCACCACATGACAAGCCACACGATATCGGTACTGGTTGAAAACGAATTCGGCGTGCTCGCGCGAGTGGCCGGACTGTTCTCGGGCCGCGGCTTCAACATCGAGTCCCTTACCGTCAACGAGGATCCGCTCGACCCCACCGTGTCGCGGATCGTGCTGGTCACCACCGGCGACGATCAAATTGTCGAGCAGATCAACAAGCAGCTGAACAAGCTCGTCTCGGTCATCAAAATCACCGATTTCAAGGACGTCGAGACCATCGACCGCGAGATGGTGATTGTAAAGGTCGCGGTGGACGAGCGCACGCGCGGCGAACTGGATTCGATCGTGCAGGCGTTCCGCGCGCACGTGATCGACATCGGCCCGCGCGCCGTCACCGTCGAAGTCACGGGCGACTCCGAAAAGATCAAGGCGTTCATCTCGATAGTGCGTCCGCTCGGCATCAAGGAAGTGGTGCGCTCGGGCAAGGTCGCGATGCCGCGCGCGGTGCAAGCGAACAACGAAAACAGTCATGGCCGCCGTTCGCGCGCTTCCGACTAGTCGGCCAGGGAGAATCAATCGATGAAAGTTCACTACGACCGCGACGCGGAGCCGGCCGCGCTGCGCGGAAAGAAGATCGCGGTCATTGGCTTTGGAAGCCAGGGTCACGCACACGCGCTGAACCTGCGCGACAGCGGAATGGACGTTTGCGTGGGGCTCGCCAAGACGTCTCCCTCGCGCGAGAAGGCGGCCAAGCAGGGTCTCCCGGTGTTCGACACCGCCGACGCGGCCAAGCGCGCCGAGGTAATCATGATCCTGGTGCCCGACGAGATGGGCTCCGAGATCTACGAAAAGGAAATCGCGCCGCACCTGGCCAAAGGCAAGTACCTGGCGTTCGGCCACGGCTTCAACATCCATTTCAAGTTCATCAAGCCGCCGGCAGACGTCAATGTCTTCATGATTGCGCCGAAGGGGCCCGGCCACCTGGTGCGCTCCGAGTACACCAAGGGCCGCGGCGTGCCGTGCCTGCTCGCCGTGCAGCAGGATCCGTCGAAGGACACCACGAAAGTTGGCCTCGCATACGGCAGCGCAATCGGCGGCGGACGCGCGGCGATCATCGAAACGACTTTCAAGGAAGAGACCGAGACCGATTTGTTCGGCGAGCAGTCCGTCCTGTGCGGCGGGCTGACCGAGTTGATTCGCGCGGGCTACGAGACGCTGGTCGAGGCAGGCTACGCGCCCGAGATGGCGTACTTCGAATGCCTGCACGAGGTGAAGCTGATCGTGGACCTGATCTACGAGGGCGGCATCTCGAACATGCGCTATTCGATCAGCAACACCGCCGAGTACGGCGACATGACGCGCGGAAAAAAGGTTATCGGCTCGCAGTCACGCGCGGCGATGAAACAGATCCTCGCCGACATCCAGTCGGGCAAGTTCGCCAACGAATGGATCGACGAGTACCGCGCCGGCCTGCCTCACTTCCGCGAACTGCGCAAGGAAGCCGAGCATCATCCGGTCGAAGAGGTCGGACGCAAGCTGCGCGCCTTCATGCCGTGGCTGGCGAGCGACCGGCTGGTCGACAAGGCGAAGAACTAAACGCCGATGGCGGGCGAGACCGATAGCGGGCGCCCGGTGCCCAATTCGATTCTGGCCCACGTCGCAGCCGCAATCGGTATCGCGGTCGAGGGCGCTGCGATTGCGCTCGGCCTGACGGCGCTCGGAATCGTGCTTGCCGCGCTGGGTCTCAAAATAGTCGGTGCGATCGTGATCGCACTTGCGCTCGCGGTTGCGCTTTTCTTTCGCGATCCTGAACGCTTCCCTGCCCGCACCAAGGGCGTGGTGATTTCCGGCGCCGACGGCAAGGTGACCGACGTTGCCGACGCGAGCTTTCCTGGCGAGACCGGTCGCCTGTACCATCGCGTGTCGGTGTTCATGTCGCCGTTGAACGTTCATGTGAACCGCGCGCCGGTCGGCGGCGAGGTAATGATGGTCGAGCATACGCCGGGTGAATTTCGCGCCGCGTTTCGCGACGACGCCAGCGTTCACAATGAGCGCAACCTGATCGCGATGACCGATGCCGACGGACGCATCTTCGGGATGCTGCAGGTGGCGGGATACCTCGCGCGGCGCATTGTCTGCCGATTGCGCGCGCATGATAAACTACAGCCGGGTCAGCGGGTCGGGCTGATAATGTTCGGCAGCCGCGTCGATCACTTTTTCCCTGCGGACTACGTAGTGACAGTCTCGATGGGTCAGCGGGTCCGCGCGGGTGAGACGGTTATCGGAGCAATCGAGCAATGAGCCGCAATTCACGCCGCTCGCGCGAAGAACGGGCGCGGATGGAACTCATGTCCGGCCAGGCGCGCGAGCACGGCCACAAGGAAGACGGCGCAATCCGGCGCGGTGTGTTCCTGCTGCCCGCGACAATCACCTCAGTCGGCCTGCTGTCGGGCTTCTACTCGATCGTCTCCGCGGTGAGCGGGCACTTCGAAGTGGCGGCCGTGATGATCGTGATTGCGTTCGTGTGCGACGGACTCGACGGGCGCATCGCGCGCGCGTCGCGCACCTCGAGCCAGTTCGGCGTCGAGTACGACAGCCTGTGCGACGTGGTCGCGTTCGGCGTCGCGCCGGCGATGCTGGCGTATTCGTGGGCGCTGAAGCCGATCGGCTCGCTCGGGATCGGGGTCAGCGGATTCTTCGTGCTGTGCGGCGCGCTGCGCCTGGCGCGCTTCAACGTGCAGACCGCGAGCCTGGACAAGAGCCGCTTCGTCGGTCTGCCGATTCCCGGCGCGGCCGGAATGATTGCGGCGCTGGCGCTCGCCTACAGCTACTTCGAATTCGACTCGCCGCGCACGCTTTGCACCATCATGGCGCCGGTAACGCTCGCACTTGGCGCGCTGATGATCTCGCGGGTGCCCTACCCCAGCTTCAAAACCCTCAAGGTCGACAAGCGCGTGCAGGTCGAGTTGGTGATCGCGATGCTGGTGTTCGCGGCGATGGTGTTTGCGATGCCCCAACTGACCGCGTTCCTGCTCGCATTGGCATACGTGCTGTCGGGTCCGACGCTGCTGATTCGCGGCGAGCAGATGAGCGCCAAGATCCAGGTGCTGAGGCCAGTCGCGAGTGACAAGCCTCACGACGCCGGCGCAACCATCGATGCGTCCGAAACCGTTAAACGCACGCGCAGCCTGCGCGAGCCGTATCCGGATCACCACTAGCGTCGAGTCGTCACGCGCCCAGCAAACACGCCTTGACTGACGTCGGCGCGACCGCCTACAATCCGCTCACTATGTTCCACAACCTGCTACCGGGACTGCTGCTTAGCCTGGCCCTTACAAGGGCCCACGCCAGGCGCGCGTCCGGACAGGTCTGACAGGCCTGATTAAACTGAGACACACGCCCCGGGCAGTGGGCCGACAAAGCCGCCCGGGGCGTTTTCTTTTTCTGCCCATGGGGACTTGCCGGCTTGCGGACGGGAGGGTGTCGACGCGGGAGAAATGACGATGGCAAAGGCGAACGCATCAACGACCGCAACCGACTACGTGCGAATCTTCGACACCACGCTGCGCGACGGCGAGCAATCGCCCGGCTGCACGATGAACGTCGAGGAAAAAATCGCGCTCGCGCGCCAACTGGAGCGGCTCAACGTCGATATCATCGAGGCCGGCTTCGCCGCGTCGTCGCCTGGCGACTACGAAAGCGTTCAGCGCGTCGCGCAGGCGGTCAGCGAGCCGGTGGTGCTAAGCCTGTCGCGCACCCGCGAGGAGGACGTCGATTCCGCGCTGCGCGCGGTGGACAAGTCGGGGCGTCCCGGGATTCACATTTTCATCGCGACTTCCGACATCCATCTCAAGTACAAGCTCAACATGAACCGCGAGGACGTGCTCGACGCCGCAACGTGGGCGGTCACGCGCGCGAAGAAGCATCTCGACTATATCGAGTTCTCGTGCGAAGACGCTTCGCGTTCCGACTGGGACTACATGGTTGACGTGTGCAGCGAGGTGATTCGCGCCGGCGCGACCGTGATCAATCTGCCCGACACCACCGGCCACGCGATACCTGAAGAGTTCGGCCGGATGTTCGCGTACATGCGCGAGAAAGTTCCCGGCGCCGACAAGGTTATCTGGAGCGCGCATTGCCACAATGACCTGGGCCTGGCGGTCGCGAACTCGCTGGCCGCGGTGCGCAACGGCGCGCGCCAGATCGAATGCACCATCAACGGTATAGGCGAGCGCGCCGGCAACTGCTCGATGGAAGAAGTCGTGATGGCGATGAAGACGCGGCACGATCTGATGGGCGTGCAGTCGCGCGTCAACACTCGCCAGATCTACCCGGCGTCGCGATTGCTCTCGCAGGTGATCGGGCAGCCGGTGCCGGCCAACAAGCCGATTGTCGGCGACAATGCTTTTGCGCACGAAGCCGGAATCCATCAGGACGGCGTGCTGAAATACAAGCTCACCTACGAAATCATGAAGCCCGAGGACGTCGGCATCCCGTCGAACAAGCTGGTGCTCGGCAAGCATTCGGGGCGTCACGCGTTTACGAACCGGTTGAAGGAATTGGGCGTCGATACCGAAGGCGTCGATCTGAACAAAGCATTCGGCGAGTTCAAGGCGCTCTGCGACAAGAAGAAAATCGTGTACGACGACGACATCCTGGCGCTCGTCAACGAGGAAGTGCGCCGCACTGAGGATCACTTCGAGCTGGTGGATCTGAAAGTCGGCTCGTCGAGCAAGGTGACGCCGCACGCCGAGGTAACGCTGCGGGTCAACGGGCGGGAGCGTTCAGCCGACGGCGAAGGCGACGGCATGGTCGACGCGTGCTACAAGGCGATCTACAAAATAGCCGGCATCACCCCGGCGCTCGAGCGCTACGCGGTCAAGGCGATCACGGGCGGCACCGACGCGCTCGGCGAGGTGAGCTGCATGATTCGCGAGAACGGGATGACCGTTGCCGGACAGGGCGCCCACAGCGACATCGTGATGGCCAGCGCGCTGGCGTTGGTCAACGCGCTCAACCGGCTGAAGGCGCGGAAGGTCGCCCCGCTGAAGCCCACTACCGACGTTCCGGTGAGTTGAATCCGCGGGGTTGCCGCAATTCCCCGCATCGGCTAATTGCTTTGAGGGCTTGGGTTTGACCTTGAATCAGCTTCTTACGCTGCGCGTCCCGCGATTTCGGACGAGGCTCGATCTCCGTTCGGGCGTTGCCGAAATGTTGAGCCGCTTTTTTCCGCAACTAACTTCCGAGGCGACAAACTGACGGGCAGAGACGTCCTCTCGTTCCGCCCGATCCTTTACCTGCAGGCGTATCGCGCGCGAGCATGGCCTACAAGATTTTAGTTCTCAAGGGTGACGGCATCGGTCCCGAGGTCGCCGGCGAAGCTCTTCAAATCCTCAAGATCATCGCGCGCCGCTCGGCCGTCGACATGGAGTTCAAGGAGGGCATGATCGGCGGGCACGCGCTCGACGCGACCGGCACTCCGCTGCCCGACGAGGTCTTGAAGCTCGCGCAGGACAGCGACGCAATCCTGCTCGGCGCAGTCGGCGGACCGAAGTGGGACAATCCCAACGCCGAGAAGCGCCCCGAGCAGGCGCTGCTCGGACTCAGGAAAGCGCTGGGGCTGTTCGCAAACGTGCGCCCGGTCAAAACGGTGAAGGAAATTATCTCCGCGTCGCCGCTCAAGCCCGAAATCGTAAGCGGCGTGGACTTGGTGGTGATTCGCGAGCTGACCGGCGGAATTTACTACGGCAAGCCGAGCGAGAAGCGGGCGGGCAAGGACGGGCGCGAAGCGGTCGACACCTGCTTCTACACCGAAGCGGAGATCGCACGCGTGTTGAAGTTCGGCTTCGAGCTGGCAGGCGAGCGGCGCAAAAAACTCACCTCAGTCGACAAGGCCAACGTGTTGGCGTCGTCACGGCTATGGCGGGAAATCGCGGTCGAGATGAGCGCGCAGTTCAAGGATGTCGCGTTCGAGAGTCAGCTGGTCGATTCGATGGCGATGCATCTGATTCGCCGCCCCAAGGACTTCGACGTTATCGTCACCGAAAATATGTTCGGCGACATCCTGACCGATGAAGCCTCGGTGCTGGCGGGTTCGATGGGAATGCTGCCGTCGGCGTCGCTCGGCGAGGAACTCAACAGCGCCGGCTTCCGGATCGGGCTCTACGAGCCGATTCACGGCAGTGCGCCTGATATCGCAGGCCGCGACGAAGCAAATCCGCTGGCTGCGATTTTGTCGGCTGCGCTGCTGCTCGAGCACTCGCTCGGAATGCACTCGGAGGCGGAGTTGATTGCGCAGGCGGTTGACGGCGTCGTGCGCGACGGCTATCGCACTCGCGACTTGCACGGCGGAGCGGGAACGCAAACCGTCGGCTGCAAAGCGATGGGCCGGCTGGTGCGCGAAAAAATCGAGAGCACCGAAACCGAATGACCCTTTCCCGCGAGCCAAGAGTGGCGGTGGTCGGCGCCACGGGCGCGGTCGGGAACCAGCTAATCGAACTTATCGCCGCGCGCGGCTTCCAGTTGAGCGAACTCAAATTGTTCGCCGGCGAAAAGGGCGCGATGCAAACACTCGACGCGGCCGGCGAGGAACGGCTGGTCGAAGCGCTGGAGAATTCCGAAGATTTGCGCGACTTCGATCTCGCGTTCCTTGCGATTCCCGCTCCGCGCGCTGCGGAAATTGTCGCCGCGGCGCCGGGACCGATATTGATTGATCTGAGTTCCTGCGGACAGCGACCGTCGGATATTGCGATGCTCGCGCCGGGACTGACCTCGCGCGGCGAGATCGACAAGTTGCGGGGCGCGAAAGCCTTCGCGACGCCGCATCCGACGGCCCATGTGATCGCCACCTGCCTGAAGGCGCTCGACCCGCCGGCCGGACCCGTCTGCGCAACAGCGTTGCTCGGTGCAAGCGCTGGTGGACGGGACGTGCTCGCGGCCATCGTGGATCAGACGACGGATCTTTTGAGCGCGCGCCTGGAACTGGAAGACGACGAAGTTCAGCGCGGCTTCAATGCGTTTGTTCGCGAGCACGAGCGCTCGGTCGCCGGCGCAATCGTCGCACAAGTGCGCTCGCTGCTCGGAAAATCAGTCCCCCTTTCCGTGCAGGCCATCGGAATTCCGGTGCTTCACGGCTCGGCGGTCGCGATCGACGTACCGATGCGCGCGGGAACTCTCGACGCTCGCGAGCTGCTGCGCGGCGCGCCCGGCCTGCTGCTGACCGAAGAAGGCGAGCCGCTGGGCGTGATCGACGCCGTGGGGCAGGAGGCGATCGTCGTCAGCGTCGAGGAAGGGGCCGACGCGCTGTCGCTCTGGTGCGTATTCGACAACACGCGGCTGGCGGCATTGGGCGCGTTGTGGATTGCGGAGATGCTTGCGGCGAGTTCGCCGGCGCTGGCCTGATGCGATCGGCGCGATGGTTCTAAAGCTCACGCTCGAATACGACGGCACCAACTATTCCGGCTGGCAGTTGCAGCCCAACCACGACTCCATCCAGGGGCGAATCGAAGCCGCGCTCGAACGAATATTCTCCGCGCGGGTGCGCGTATACGGCTCCGGCCGCACCGACGCCGGCGTTCATGCGCGCGGCCAGGTCGCATCGATCACGCTGCCACGGCCTTTCGATCTGAACGACTTGCAGCGCGCGTTGAACGCGATACTCCCGGCGGACATCGTAATCCGCGACGTCGAGCACGCGCCCGACGGCTTCGATCCGCGCCGCGCCGCGCACTCGCGCGTCTACGAATATCGCGTGCTGAATCGCACGACGCCCTCGGCGTTCGAGCATCGTTACAGCTGGCTGGTGCGCGACGCGCTGGATCTCGACGCGATGAACTCGGCGGCGCGAATCTTTATCGGCGAGCACGATTTCGCCGCGTTCCGCTCGCTCGGCACGGAAGTGCGGACCACGGTTCGCCGCGTGATTTTTAGCGAATGGATGCGCGACGGCGCGATGCTTGTGTATCGCGTCGAGGCGAACAGCTTTCTGCGCCACATGGTGCGCGCGATGGTGGCGGCGATGGTCGATGTGGGACGCGGCCGGCTGTCGCGCGCCGACCTCGGCGCGATACTCGAAGGCAAGGATCGTCAGGCGGCGCCGGCAAACGCACCACCCGGCGGCCTCTACCTGGTCGAAGTCCGCTACTGACTTCCGACGCCGCGTTTGACCGCGCCGGCACGCGATTTCCCGAAACGCGGCTGCGAAACCCATTGGCGCTCAAGGCCGAGCGAAACAGCCTGTGCAAAAATCGTCACGATCCCTAGAAAAAAGCGCCGTTTTCGTGCCGGCGGCACTTGAAATTAGCGCGGCACTCGTTCACGCTCTCACCAAGCCCGATTACCGGGAAGCAAGGAGGAGGATGATGACGCAGTCGCAGGTAGCAGCCTACATGGCTGAAAAGATCGGAATGTCCAAGAAGCAAGCGAAGGCCACGCTCGAGGAACTCAACGCGCTGGTCGTTCGCGAACTGAAGAAGGAAGGATCGCTGCGGCTGGCCGGCCTCGGTATCTTCCGCAAGCGCAAGACCAAGGCGCGCATGGGCCGCAATCCGGCCACCGGTCAGGAGATCAAGATTCCGGCGCGCACGCG